>JAEWRS010000211.1 GCA_023398855.1 Bacillota bacterium | reverse complement strand
AATACTGCCCGCTTACCACGGTAGGCGTTTTCATGAGGGCTGAACGGGAGATTTCTTCTCCTTTTTTTGTATTCACATCAATAGTGGATGTGAACATGGACATACCGTAAGTCTCATAGCTTCCCCTGGCAAGAAACTGGCTGGCTGACTGGTCCTTGCTGAAGGCTACGATCCTGGCCTCCGGATTATAATAGGAGGAATATTTATCCAGGTAAAAGCTTAAAATATTGGTCCTTGACAGGGCCAGCATATAAGCCGGGTCTTCGATATCCGCTTTTTGATACTGGTAGCTTCCCGTCACACGGGCTGAAACCAGGAAGGAATTATTAATGGGATAATTAATCACAGGAAGTCCTTCCAGGTTCATGGTCTCACCTGGCTTCAGTTCTTCAATAACAACCATTTTCCCGTACATCAAAATCCCCACCTTCTCAACCTGAAACGGATATTCATTGGTAACGGTGCCGTATACCTTTCCTTCAAACAAAGTAATGTCTCCTGTCAGACCTTGATGATCCGCATTGGGAGTCCGTTTCCTCAGAGAATAATATTTGGGAGTAAAGGCCGACGCATTCTGAGCAGAAACCCAGGTTGCATTTTCCTCATAAGCTATCTTCACCTTATAATCTTCATTTCCCATGAATCTGGGGACAGGCTTCATCTCATAGGAATTGCTTCTGGTAATGGGAAGCAAGTCATAGGAGGGGTCCAGGGCTATGGAATAAGCCTTATTGTAGGGGGTCCTCATATTCAGGTAGGTGTATTCATCCACATAATCCTTTGAAGTATCCAAAATAGTGGCATAGGTAAAGAAGGTATCCTTAAATCTGGTTCCCATTCCCATTAAATACACAACAGCAGCAAAGAACAGTGAAACTGCCGCAACACCTGTCCGGTAGAATCTTCTTCGTTCCTGCTTTTTTAAAAACAGATAAAGTCCGGGGCCTACCAGAATAATATATCCCAGAATCACTGATGAATAAAGAAATAAATCAGGCAGTTTATCCACGTCTCCGGTGTTTAACATATTCTGGACAGACCAGAACTGGGCTGAATTACCGCTGTAAAGGTATGAAGACAAATCATTTAATTTATTTTCTCCTAAAAGCGCGGTAAAAAGCTTATCAACATAAGAGCGTTGGACCTGGCAAAAGTCGGCAATATCAACAAAATCATAGGCGGCCACTCCTACCTTTCCTTTTCCCTTTGAAACGGAAGTGAGAACCCGAAATTCGTCATTTGACAGTACTCCGGTGCCTCCTTTTAGAGAGACATCCGCACAAACCAGATTCACAAAGGAATCCCCCTGACCATTGACTGAATATTCCACACCCATGTCCACAGATTTTTCCGAAGGCAAAGCATAATCCTCTTCCAGAATATCGGAACGGAAGGCATACAGAGTGTCATCTGCCCTGGCACCGGTTCCAAGAAGAAGGATTCCTCCTTCCTTCACCCAGCCCCATATGGCTGATACCTGGTCTTCCGACAGACTTTTTGTATCATAATCCGTAATTACCAGCACATCCAGCAGATCCAGACCCACGATGCTATCCGGCATCTTGGATCCTTCCATTTCAAAGGTTTTAATCCTGACAGAGCTGTAATTTACTCCTACTCCCTCCATATAAGACAAGGTGTCGGGATCATCCGAAAGCACGCCCACAAACAGCTCAGCAATATCGGCCGAAACATTCATTTTCAACCGTTTACGGATCAGTTCTTTTCCCTGGGCGTCAAAAAGCTTTACAAAGAGTACATCTGCCCTTCCAACGGGGATATCCAGGGATTTCTCCACAGACCCTGCCGCACCTAAGGTAACAGGATATTCATATTGATAAATGTCAAAATCAGATTCCATGGACATCGCCTGGACCTTCCCGTGAAAATCGGAATCCAGCTGACTGCTTATTGAAATATTTACCGGCACGTAACGTCCGCTTTTTGCATTTCCTTCATAACCGTAGGAAACATCCATGGAAACACCAGAATTAGTGGCCGCATAATTCCCATCTGCAGGAGGATTACCCGCCTCCATTTCAGCGGATGTTTCATATGCCATTCCGAAAGCAGGCAGCATGACGCTGCCTGCTATGGTGACCGCTATGGCACAAACCAGGGATATTTGTCTGAATTTCATTCTCTGTCACCCTATCTTTCCAAAGTTCTCTTTATTAATATCAAAATCCACTAAAAGCTTTACCGAAAATACCGTACCAGTCAGGTCACTGGAAACGTCAATGGTGCCGCCATGCATATCCACAATATTCTTTGCAATAGCAAGCCCTAAACCTGTTCCTCCTGTATAGGTGGAACGAGACTGTTCTACCCGGTAAAACTTGTTAAAAATGAGGGGCAGCTCTTCCTCGGGAATCACGTAACCGTAATTAATCACCTGGATCGTGACCAGTTCTTCATTTCCATGGACTTTAACCAGAATGCGCTTTCCATCGGCACCATATTTGATGGCGTTGTTAATCAGATTGTCAAACAGACGGGCTAAAAGGTTGCCATCCGCCGAAATGACCTGGGCGGGGACATTGCTCTGAAGCTCATAAGAAAGGTTCTTATCTACAAAACTGGGGTAAAATTCCTCCAGAAGCTGACTCAAAAGCTTCACCACATCCACCCTGGACACATGCATGGAGATCTTTCCATAATTCAGCTTTGTAAATCCGAATAAATCTTCAATCAGCTTTTCCAGCCGCTTTGTCTTTACGTATGCAATTCCTATGTACTTTTTCTGGACCTCCAGATCAAGCTTTGTCTCTCCTGATAAAAGTTCCAGATAACCGATAATTGAGGTTAAGGGCGTCCTTAAGTCGTGGGCAATGTTGGTAATCAGTTCATTTTTAGTCCGCTCTGCCTCCCGTTCCTTATCCATGAGGCTTCTCAAATCTCCCACCATCTTGTTTAAACTGGCAGCCATGACG
>JAEWRS010000193.1 GCA_023398855.1 Bacillota bacterium | reverse complement strand
GAAGAGGACGAACCAGATACTTACTGGTACTACTTTGGCAGCAACGGAAAAGCCCTTCAGGCTCCAACTACAGGCAAAACTTCTTTTAAATCTGTAAAAATCGCCAATGGAGAATTTCATAATTACGCCTTTGACGCAGAAGGAAGATTGCTGTTTGGCTGGGTTAATGAAGAATCCACACGCCTGAACAGTGATGATGCATGGAAGGATGGAATCTACTACTTAGGAGACTCCTCCGATGGCGCTCAGACAAACGACTGGAAATCCATCGAAGCAGATGATTCAGAGAATGCAAAAGACAACTTCAACGGAGCCTACTGGTTCTATTTCGGCACCAACGGCAAGAAAGTGAAAGATACCACCAAAACCATCAATGGCCATAAATACCGTTTTAATGAAAACGGAGCTGCTGAATCTGAATGGTATGAAATCGCTTCTGCCTCTGCTTCCACTTCAAGCTCTGCGAACCAGTATTATAACCTTCCAGAACAGTGCTGGCTTGCAAAAGGCTGGTTCAAGACTGTTCCAGGAGAAGATGTTGATGCAGAAGCACATGATGACGGCACAGAATACTGGTTCTACTCTGCCACCAGCGGACAGCTTACCACCAGTCAGATCAAGAGCATCAATGGCTTAAGCTACGCCTTCAACGAAAAGGGCGAAATGCTTCAGGGACTTTATAAATTGACCTTTGAATCAGGCAAGACCATCGCCACTTACAATGAGATCGAATCAATAAGCGATTTCCCTGCAGCAGATGACAACGCAGAGGTTTACTATTTCGGAAAATCTCCAAAAGAAGGAGCTATGGCAACTGGAAAGACTACCATTGATCTTGACGGCGAGAAATATACATACAACTTCCGCAAATCCGGAAGCAGCAAGGGAGCCGGTTATAATTCCATCACCGATGACAGCATTTACGTACAGGGCAGACTGATCACTGCTGATAAAGATGAAAAATATAAGGTTGTGTCCTATAATGACAAAGAGTACTTAGTCGGCACAAGCGGAAAGCTTGCTAAGAGCAAGTCAAATGTTCAGGATGGGGACGGAAAATACTATAAGACCAACAGCGATGGAACCATCAAAGAATCAGGATACGAAAAGATAAAATAATATAGATACAAAAGAAAAGAAAGGCAGCGACGGTTATTCCGCGCTGCCTCTTTTTCATTCCCTATGAGCCTGCATACACCTTTGCCCCTTCATAGATTTTTTCCGAATCCACATGATCAATAACTCTGTCCCCCTCTTTCAGCCCTTCTTTTATGACAGTCTGGGTAGCTGTCCTGTATTCGGCTTCCACCGGTTGCTTTACCGCTCTTCCTTCTTTCATTACAAACACATAATCTTTATCATCCAGTTCAAAAACAGCACTGGATGGAACCACCAGCTTATCTTCTCCATAATACAGGGTAAAGCGGATGTTGGCGCCATACCCTTCTTTTCCTTCCAGATCCGGATTCTCATCCATGTCGATTTTCACATGCACTCTGTATTCATCCATACCCAATGCAGACGTCCCCTTAGACGCATAATCATAGACCCGGCTTATGGTTCCTTCGTACATTTGATCCCGGTTTCTCAGCTGCAGTATCACTGTCACCTTATCTCCCGGGGAAAGATAAGGTGCAATGCTGGTAAGTACGTCAGACTCTGCCTGGACTCTTCCCCTTCCGCTTATAGCAGCCGCAGTTTCCCCTGCCTGTATGTAGGACATATTCTTGACAGGAAGGGAGGTGACAATCCCATCCCTGTCCGCGGCTACCACACACTTTTTCAGCCGGTCTTCCAACTGCTCCAAGGTAGTTTCCTGGGCTTTGATCTGAGCCTTTAACTGCTCTTCCACACTTTCATAAAACCTTCCATTAATGGTGGTTTCGTCAATTCCTCCTGCCTTTAAGCTCTCTAAAAACCGCCGGCTTTCCTCATACCGGCCCTTTGCCTGCTCCCATGCCAGAGAAGCGTATTCATAGGAAGCCCGGTCCTTTTCACACTCGACTTTAGAAGTGCTCCCTGCAGAATACAGGGCTTGGGATGCGTCATAAATAGTTTTTGCCGCCTGGTAACCCGCCTCCTTTGCCGAAACCTCGGCTCTGACGGAATCCAGATATTCCTGAGGGGATGACGTCATCAACTGCCCGATCCGGCTCTGCTCCAGCCTGGCCTTATAGCCTGCCAGAGCACTTTCACAAAGAGACCTTTCTTGCAGCAAATCCTTATCATCAACGGTAAACAGAATATCTCCTGCCTTTACCCCGTCATTTTCCCTGACCATGACCTCCTTTACAGGACCAGCCACCTCTGAAACCAGCCGGTATTCCCCTCCTGCCGTTATCATCCCTTCCTCCGTATAGCGGTCCTCAACGGTTTCATAGGACGCTGCCGCTGTTTCTACCGGGGTGCCTTTCAAGCTTTTTACTGCAGTCCTGCCTATTGCCAGTGCAAGGACAATCCCAGCCGCCAGAAAGCATAATTTCTTTTTCCTGCCATCCAATCGGATCTTCATAAGCCTACTCCCTTTCCTTTAATATGTCCGTGAGCTTTATGCGCCTTACAAACCGCGTCTGAGCCAGCAAAGAAGCCCCTGCCATTGCAAGACAGGTAAAAAATGCTATCCCATAACAGGCCGGCCGTATAGACAGGTCAATGGTGTAAGAATCGGATATGACCAGATGCTCCAAAAGGTATTTTACTCCGATGCTTCCAAATATTCCTAAAGCAATTCCTAAAATAAAGTAAACTACCTGTTCAAACAAGAGAATCCTTCCAATCTCCCGATCCTTTCCTCCCATGATAATAAACGTTCCAAGCTCTGAGATCCGTTCCCTGATGTTAATCATGGAAATATTATAAATCAGAATTCCTCCTGCTGCCACAGCCATAAAGGAAAACATCTGGACCATTGCCATCATGCTGCCCATGATATCCCGGTAGCTGTCAATGATGCGGCTGGTATCCACCATCCAGGTGACCCGGCTGGTTTTTAAAAGCTGTTCCCGGACTTCAGAAAGCCTTCCCTTTTCCACCTTTAAAAGAACGGTTCCTGCCATTGGCACAGAACCAAAAAAGCGGGCAAAACCTTTTACCGACATATAGCAGCCGCCTCCCAGGCTCTCCTTTATGACAGCCTTTACAGGAACCTTCACCCCTTCCGCAGTAAGACCTGGAACCATTACCTCCATAAGATCCCCTTCCTCCAGGTGAAGCTTTTTGGCGATCCTGCTGTTTATGATGATTCCATCCTCCGGCGGCTCATAAAACCTGCCGTAGAGATCCATGATTCTCCACATGTCAGACCCTGGGTTCAAGCCGTAGACCATAGCAAACTCCGACAGATTCTCATGCTTTAATTCCACAGCCTTCTGGAGAACTGCCTCGCTTTTTTTCACTCCCCTTATCCCTTCCCCTGCCGCTTCGCCCCGGATAGAGGATACAAAGCTGTCCAGGGAAATCTGGATATCATAAGTCTCCACTTTGCTGAACTGGTCAAAATACATCTGATCCGCTACTCCTTTAAAGGAAAAAAGCACAGATGACATGGAAAATGGAAATGCAATTGCCAATATGATCAGAAACCCCCGAAAAGGATTTCTCACCACAGAACGAAGTCCCATTTTTTCCATGGCTCCCAGCCTGGAGGAAAAAACAGCAGGAAGTTCTAAATTCCACGCAGAAGAAGGAGTCTTTGCCCTCATGGCCTGGGCCGGAGTAATATGTAAAATCCCCCTGACTCCTAAATATACTGCCAGAAGTCCAGTTCCCACAGCAATTCCCAGACCGCTGATCCTTGTGTTCATAAAACTGTGATAGACCGTGTCCGGCAGGTTAAAGAAGCTCGCATACATCACAAACATGTTCCTGCCAAAGGGAACAGCCAGAATACTCCCTGCCAGGGCACCTAAAACGCCCACTTCAGCTCCCTGGTAAAGGTAAGCGAGAATTAATTCCCCATCCCTCATACCAAAGGACTTCATGGTGCCGATCAGGCTTTGATCCTTGTCTATCATTTTTTTCAGCACAACATAAAGCATGAACACGGAAATGGACATAAACAGAAAGGGGAGGACTGTTCCCATGGAATACAGTTCATTGATTTCCCCCTTTACCATATTATAGCTGACCTGGTTTTCCCGGGCGGAGAGGGAAATCAGGCCATACCCGGAAAGACGGTCCATAAGCTGGTATCGCACATCCTCATAGGTATATCCTTTTTCCAGACGAAATCCCAGCTCATTCATGGAATCCTTTTTCCCGGTTAATTCTTCCATCCTGCTTTTTTCCACACAGGCAATATCATAGATTTCCCCATCGGGCACCATGGCACCTCCTGGAGGAATGGCATATATGTATTCCGGACCGTAACAGGTTCCGGCCAATTCAAACTTTACACTATTTCCGTTGATCATGAGGGCAAGAGGAGTACCAATATCGTATTCATAGAGTCCGGCCATACGGTTCCCCAGATAAATCCTGTCTTTTCCTGTCCCTGTTCCCTTTACCATCAGCTTGTTTAAAGGATCAAGAGGATCGTAAGACAGCAAATGCACTGTCACGATTTCTGACTGGGAAGAAGCAAACAGCCTGACATCAACGGCCATTTTCCCCGAGACCTCCTGGATTCCGGGGATCTCCTTTAACCGGTCTAAGTCCACCTCTGATATTCCAGACACCTGAGCGAACACATCGGCCATGGCGCTGCTTTCATAATAGCGGTCGACCTGGTCCTTTAAGTTTCTTAAGGTATCCATCATGGCCACATAGACAAATATTCCAATGGCTATGATGAAAACAGCCCCCAGAAAAGAACCTGGATTCTGCCGGGAACACCGGACCACGTTCTTGCGGAAGCTTTTCACTACCAGACCACCTCCTCAGGCTTTAAGGGCATGTCATTGATACGAATCCTTTCCAGGCACCCATCCTTAAAATAAAACACCCGGTCCGCGATCTCTGCAATATTCTCATTATGGGTGATCAGAACCACTGTCTTTTCGTACTGTCTGTTAAATTCCGACAGCAGCTTTAAAATCTGGCTTCCAGTGCCGCTGTCCAAGGCTCCTGTCGGCTCATCGCAAAGAAGGATATCAGGATTTTTGCATAAGGCCCTGGCAATGGCCACCCTTTGCTGCTGGCCCCCTGACAGTCTGCTTGGAAAGTGACCTGCCCGGTCCAAAAGCCCCACCTGCTCAAGCAATGTCACCGGATCTAAGGGATCACTGGAAAGCTCCGCCGCCAGTTGTACATTCTCTAAAGCGGTCAGTCCGGGCATCAGATTATAAAACTGAAAGATAAATCCGGCATGAGCCCTGCGATAGGCAGTAAGGCTCTTTAAATCTCCCCAGGAAAGCGGTGTGTCGTCATAATAGACGGTCCCGTCGGTGACTGTCTCAATTCCTCCCAATATATTTAAAAGGGTGCTTTTCCCAGACCCGCTGGGCCCCAGGATCACAATAAATTCTCCCCGAAGGATCTCAAAGGACACGTTTCTCAAAGCCTGCACTTTGACTTCACCCACATCATAATCCTTGCAGACTTCTTCTGCCCGTATCAAAACTTTCATAAGTCCTTTCCTCCTTTCTCTTATCCAATCCTATACCCATGTTAATATTAATGCAATTCCACGTCAATAATATCCGGCGATTATTTTTATCAACAATAAGAAATATTTTTAAATCCCCAATATATTACTGATTTCAACGTAAAAAATATAGAGGAAACACCGGATCCACCCTGATGCTTCCTCTATACTATTTTTACTCATTCTCAGGCAGATGTTTAAACTCTGCTCCGCTCCTCTTTATCCTTTAGTCCCCAGTATACCTTTTCCGCCGTAACAGGC
>JAEWRS010000144.1 GCA_023398855.1 Bacillota bacterium | reverse complement strand
TTATTGGAGAGGGAGGCAGCGGCGGAGCTCTTGCCCTGGCAGTTGGAAATGAAGTCTGGATGATGGAAAATTCCATCTACTCCATTCTCTCTCCGGAGGGCTTTGCCTCCATCCTTTATAAGGACAGCAAAAAGGCAAATGATGCGGCCAGGGTTATGAAAATCACGGCCAGGGATTTAATGGATTTAGGCCTCATAGAGCGGGTGATTCAAGAGGAAGAGCCTGCTAACGGGGATAATATTTCCGTAATTGCGGAAGAAATGGATAAGGCCATGGAAGAATTTTTTGCCACTTACCTTACCATGACAAAGGAAGAACTAGCAAATCAAAGATATGAAAGATTTAGGAGAATGTAATGGGAACATTAAAACCTTTGGTAATAGGAGATTTGGCAGCAGAATATCCGGTGATACAGGGCGGCATGGGGGTTGGGATCAGCCTTTCTTCCTTAGCCGGAGCAGTGGCAAAGGCCGGTGGAGTCGGAATTATTTCTACGGCACAGATTGGCTTTCGTGAACCTGACTTTAAGCAGAATCCTCTGGAAGCCAATTTACGGGCCATTGGACAGGAGATGAAAAAGGCAAGAGAAATCGCGCCGGAGGGTATCATAGGCTTTAACATTATGGTTGCGACGAAAAACTATGCCAGTTATGTGAAAAAGGCGGTTAAGGCGGGAGCGGATTTAATCATATCAGGAGCCGGGCTTCCTGTCAGCCTGCCGGAATATGTGGCAGAGGCTGCGGAAGAGGCCGGCATCGTGTTAAAGACTAAGATTGCGCCCATTGTATCAACAGTAAAGTCTGCTATGGTCATCTGCAAGCTGTGGGACCGGAAATATCATCGGGCACCTGATCTGGTGGTGGTGGAAGGACCTCTGGCAGGAGGCCATCTGGGATTTTCCAGAGGAGAACTGGAAAACCTTGGGGTGGATACAGACGATGTGGACCACACCTATAAGCAGGCGGATTACGATGAAGAGGTGAGAGGCATTGTCCGGCTTGTAAAGGAATACGGGGATAAGTACAATAAGGTGATACCCGTGGTGACTGCAGGCGGCATTTACTCTCATGAAGATGTCATGCACCAGCTTTCCCTGGGAGCTGACGGAGTCCAGGTGGCTACCAGGTTTGTGACGACTGTGGAATGTGATGCGCCGGAGGAATTTAAGCAGGCTTATCTTCAGGCCAGAAAAGAAGATATCGTCATTACCAAAAGTCCGGTTGGAATGCCTGGAAGGGCTATCATGAATCCATTTCTAAGGGGCGTGGGGAATAATCCTTTCCGTTTAAAGCATTGCTATCAATGTCTGGAAAGGTGCGATAAAACTACAATTCCTTACTGCATCACTGAGGCATTGGTAAACTCTGCAGAAGGCCGGACAGATGAAGGTCTGGTGTTCTGCGGAAGCAACGCATACAGGGCAGATCGGATGGAAACGGTGGAAGAAGTCATAAAAGATCTGGTAGGTTAGTTTTAAAGGAAAAGGACTGCAAGGCTGCAGGTTTGAAGAAACAGGGGCTGCAGTCCTTTTTATATTGTTGCATGAAAATAAAGGGAATGCTATAATGGGAAAGATAAAAAATTATTAGAAAACCAGAGAGAAATGGAGAGCTGTATGGAAAGCAAAAGAATCATTCAGGTGGAAGAAAAAGTGCCGTTTAATATGTTGGTGCCTTTAAGCATTCAGCATATGTTCGCAATGTTCGGGGCGTCAGTCCTGGTTCCTTTTATATTTGGAATCAACCCGGCAGTTGTGTTGTTTATGAATGGAATGGGAACATTATTTTTTATTTTCATAACAAAGGGAAAAGCACCGGCATACCTTGGCTCCAGCTTTGCATTCCTGGCACCGGCAGGAATTGTTATCAGCAAATGGGGCTATAATTATGCCCTGGGCGGGTTTGTTGCCGTGGGAATTGCCGGATGTATCCTGGCATTGATTATTTACAAATTTGGTTCGGACTGGATTGACATTGTTCTTCCTCCGGCGGCTATGGGACCGGTTGTGGCCCTGATTGGCCTGGAATTGGCGGGAACAGCCGCATCCAATGCGGGTCTGAAGAATGAAATAGTTGATATGAAGAATGTCATTGTCTTTCTGGTAACTCTGCTGACCGCGGTGCTTGGTTCTGTGGTATTCAGAAAATTCCTTTCGGTTATCCCAATTCTGATTGCTATTATTGCAGGTTATGTAGCTGCGCTTTTCTGCGGCATTGTTAACTTTAGCGAGGTCAGTAATGCTGCCTGGCTGTCTCTCCCTAATTTTTCGGCGCCTAAGTTTAAATGGGAAGCAATTGTCATTATACTTCCGGTATTGCTTGTGGTAACGTCGGAGCACATTGGCCACCAGATAGTAACCGGTAAAATCGTGGGAAGAGATCTGATTAAGGATCCCGGGCTTCACCGCTCCTTGCTGGGTGATTATATATCTACCGCACTTTCCGGCCTAGTTGGTTCCGTTCCAACCACCACATATGGGGAAAATCTCGGCGTTATGGCAATCACAAAGGTGTATAGCATCTATGTGATTGGAGGTGCGGCTATCCTTTCTGTCATCTGCTCTTTTATTGGAAAGATGACTACACTCATCGGCACTATTCCAGGGCCTGTAATCGGTGGAATATCATTCTTGCTCTATGGCATGATCGGAGCCTCAGGCATTCGGATTCTGGTGGACGCGCAGGTGGATTATGGAAAGTCCAGGAATATGGCTATGACTTCTGTTATTTTTGTAACAGGTCTTTCGGGCGTTGCCGTAAGATTTGGAAGCATCCAGCTTTCAGGTATGGTTCTTGCATGTGTGGTTGGAATGCTTATGGGGCTCATGTTCTTTGTGCTTGATAAACTGAACCTGACAAATGACAGGGATAAATAATAATAGGTCAGAGATAGAAAGAGAAAACACATAAGGTCATTTAGGAAGGAATAAGATGGAATAAGAAGAAGTGGAAAGACAATGAGAAGAGGAAAGAGGAATGCTGAATTATTTATGGGCATTTATGATGCTGGTGGGGGTTCTTTGGGGGGCTTTTCATGGGAATTTAAATGGAGTAACAGATGGAGCGCTTACCTCTGCAAAGGAAGCTGTCATGCTCTGCATTACCATGCTGGGAATCATGTCCTTTTGGAGCGGTATTATGGAGATTGGCCGAAAGTCGGGACTCATCGAACGGATATCGCATAAAATGGGCCCCATTCTCCGCTTTTTGTTTCCAAAGATCCCCAAAAACCATGGGGCCTTTGAATACATTTCCACCAATATTATTGCCAATATCCTGGGACTTGGGTGGGCTGCAACACCAGCAGGGCTTAAAGCCATGGAGGCCTTAAAGGAACTGGAAGAGGAGCGGAGAAGAGGGGAGGTTCCTGAAAGATATTCGGTTAAACCAGTTCCCGAGGGAACTGCAAGTAATGAAATGTGTACTTTTCTCATCATTAATATTTCTTCCCTGCAGTTAATACCCGTCAATATGATTGCCTACAGGAGCCAGTACGGCAGCCTCAACCCCATGGCAGTGGTGGGGCCTGCACTGATTGCCACTCTGATATCCACCCTTGTAGGAGTGGCTGCCTGCAAGCTGATGGACCGTTAGTCTTTCTATAAAGGTGCTTTGAAATAGATCTCTTACTAAATTTAAGTGAGGGATTTATTTTTATTTATCGCTTAAATAACGCCAGAGAGTTGTTCTTCCGATTCCCAATTGCTTTGCTGCGGCGCTCTGGTTTCCGCCCTTTTCTTTTAAGATCAGCCGTATAATATCCTTATTAATCTCGTCCAGGGGACGGTTAATGTTAAAATTCACATCATTTTGTCTGCCAATATCAGAAGGAAGAACATATTCCTTGCTTAAAAGCTTCCGGACATTATCACAGGAAATATAAGGGGTTGTTGTAATAACGCTGAGCTCACACAAAATCCTTTTAAATTGGGTATAATTGTTCGGCCAACTGTATTCGGCCAAAAGATTAAGGGCATCCGGTTCAAAACCAATGATTTGTTTGGCCAGATCTAAATTTAATGCATTTAAGTATAGGCTTGACAGAGTGGAAATGTCATCGATACGGTCTCTTAGCGGTGGTAAATAAATAGTCATACAGGATAGGGTATTTATAAATTCCACCCCTTTTTCAGGCGTACTCTCCCCGGGCCTGCTGACACAGGAAAACAGGACCCGATTACGTTTACATAAGTTTCCATCCAGTATAACAGAAAGTAAATATTTTCTCCGTTCCTCAGATAAGGAATCCAGATTTTGAAAATAAATTGTATTATTATTGTCATTTAAAGGAGAGTTATAATGGTTGGTTAAAAAAGACCAGCCTTTATCTGTTAGCAGAGAACCATTGATGGTAATAAGAGGGTTGTTGGCGTAACTGCTCTGGGCATAAAGGACACCGGCCACCTGACCTTTTCCCGTACCAGCCTCTCCCATGATCATGACCGGGTACCTGGTCTGGTTCACCTGTTCAATGGTGTTTTGTATATCGTTAGAGGCACTTGTAATACTGTAGAAGCTGTTAAAAAAATGGTTTTCGACTTCCTGCAGGCTTGAATATCTGATCCCGTATTTGCTTCCCGCCATAGGTACCTGGGAGGCACTGAAGTAATATGCTGCAAATTGCTTTCCATTTAAGGATATGGATTTGCTGCTAAAGGCGAAGAGGTCTCCCTTAATATTTTTAAAAAACTTATGGCTTTTTAAAGAAAGAGTCTGATCAATTTCATCTAAGAGTACATTGCGGATGTCTTCTTTTCTTTCGCCGTCTATTGTGGAAAGGTATAGATTTTTATGGGAATCAAACACCACTGTATCCTGATCCTGTTCCATTAACAGATTTGTCAGAAGCTGGTTTTCTCCTTTTATATGGGAAAAGCTATTGCAAAGCCGGACCGCCTGGTCAAAAGCGCTTGATATGCCTTCCGTTCCAGATGTGATAAGTATGGCATTAAGTCCAAGGTTCTTTGCTAATGTGTGAGTGATCATGTCACATAGAACCATTCGGTAGCCTTGCTTTTTCAGATCGTTGAGAGCAAACTGGACTTCATTCCCGTCATGGATGGTGAATATATCAATTTTATACTGAAGAAGATCGCATAATAAATGTGCACTTCCGGTGATTGCTGGGAATCCTACAACAGCATACCGGTCTGAGTAGTTTTCCGCCAGCTTAATTGCCCGGAGAATATCATAGACCGACAAAGAGATTTCCACGACAGGTATGGAAGAAGATTTAAGGATCATCTCAGCCGTACCTCCACGGGAGATGATAACGTCATAATTACTGTTAAAGTTCTGCCGGGCAATTTCCACTCCTTTATCCAGGTCTCCTACAAAAACATCTAATTCCAGATCATCTCGTTTTTCCGCAAGTCTTTTCATCATGGAACTCATTCCCTCATAGGGAGCGATTCCCAGAATACGGATCTTGTTTTTTGCCATGTGGACCTCCTGTAGACAATGATTCATATTGAAACTATAATGTAAAAATAATAGCATAGGTTTTTAAAAAAGTCAAATTATGTTTCAAATAAGAACATTAAAATGGGAGACAACCGTTGCATATGGAGTAAAAATCCTTTAAAATTGAATCAATCCAAGGACTTAGTCCAGGAGCGTGTTTTAAAATGAAACAAATAAAAGGAGAAACCGGAATGATAAAACTTCTGATAATAGCAGATGATTTCACAGGGGCTTTAGATACCGGTGTCCAGTTTGCAGGGATTGGTGTGCAGACTCTGGTTACCACAAATGAAGAATATGATTTTTTAGAAGGTCCCAAACCACAGGTTCTTGTTATGGATGCAGAAACCCGCCATAAAAGTCCTGAAGAGGCATATGAAGTTGTTCACCGGATTACAAAGCAGGCATGCATGGCAGGGGTATCTCACATTTACAAAAAAACAGACTCTGCATTACGGGGGAATATTGGGAGTGAACTTCAGGCAGTGTTAGATGGCACTGGAAGTGATGAATTGCATTTTCTACCCGCTTTTCCCCGGCTGAACCGGATTACGAAAGATGGAGTTCAGATGGTGGATGGGATACCGGTCCATGAGAGCGTTTTTGGTAAAGATCCCTTTGAGCCGGTGGTATGCTCTTATATACCGGACATTATAGGACTTCAGAGCAAACTGAAAGTAGAAATAGTAACAGGTAAAAGGTCAGGAGTCAGAGAACCTGGAAAGCGGATTGTTGTTTACGATACGGAAAAAGAATCGGAGCTTTATGAAATAGGAGCTGAGCTTTTTGTCAAAGGAAAGCATACTGTTATGGCAGGCTGTGCCGGCGCGGCGGCTGTACTTCCAAAGATACTGGGACTTGCAGGTAAGGCTCCTGTTTTTCCCCAGATGAATAAACACTTTATAGTGGTATGCGGAAGTGTAAATCCTATAACAAGGGCTCAGCTGGATTTTGCCCAGCTTCATGGATTTAAAAGAATTCGTTTCAGACCAGAAGAAAAGCTGGACCCAGCCTGTTGGGAAGGAACCTCAGGCAGGGAAAAGATCCACAGGCTGATTGCAGAAGCAGCCCTCCAGCCCAGGCTGATTCTGGATACCAATGATCCGGAGGGAACCAGTGAAACCCTTGATTATGCAAGGGAGAAAGGCTTTGCACTTCAGGAAGTACGTCTTACCATATCAAAGACCCTGGGTATGGTAGTGAAGAAAATGCTAGAGGGGGATATAAGGAACACTATTCTTTTGACAGGAGGAGACACCTTGTTAGGTTTTATGAACCAGATGAACGTTCAGGAATTAAGACCGCTGGGGGAGCTTGATGTGGGAACGGTTCTTTCAGAATTTGAGCAAGAAGGAAAAAACTTCTACATCATATCAAAGTCCGGCGGGTTCGGTAAGGAAGATCTGTTAGTGAAAATTGCAGAAGGGCTTAAAGAGAAAGGGGAGCGGGAAAATTGAAGAAGTATGAGCTTAAGATGCCTCAAAGGATTTACAGCGGAGAAGGAGCCCTTGAAAATATCCGGTTCATACTGGAAAAGGGCGTGAAAAAGGCAGCTGTATTTACAGATAAAGGAATAGCAGATGCAGGGCTTTTAGAGTTACCCCTTCATTACATAGAGGAGTCCGGAATTAAAGCAGTCATATATGATAGGATTCCCGCGGAGCCGACGTGTGATCAGGCACAGGAGGTGGTGGAATGGTTTCGGAGCAGTGGAGCGGATTTTATTGTAGCTGTGGGTGGTGGAAGCGTTATTGATGCAGCCAAGCTGGCATCGGTTCTTGTAACCAATGAATATGGAGTGAGAGACTTGCTGGATGCTCCTGACCTGGCAGTTAAACGCATCAGAACCTTAATGATCCCCACCACAGCGGGAACCGGTGCGGAGGCAACACCTAACAGCATCGTGTCAGTGCCGGAACGGAAATTAAAGGTGGGCATAGTAAATGATGCTATGATCTCAGATTATGTAATTCTGGACGGGAGAATGACGAAAAAGCTTCCCAGAAAAATAGCTGCGGCCACCGGTGTGGATGCCCTTGCCCATGCGATAGAGTGCTTTACATCCAAAAAGGCAAACCCATTCAGTGATCTTTATGCTCTAGAGGCCCTTGATCTGATTATTAACAATATTGAAAAGGCTTGTGATGAGCCTGAGGCAGAGGATGCCAGGAATAAAATGCTTTTGGCTTCGTTCTATGGAGGCGTTGCCATAACTGCCTCAGGAACTACAGCCGTTCATGCCTTATCTTATCCTCTTGGAGGCAGGTATCATATTCCTCATGGTATCTCCAATGCTATTATGCTGGCCCCGGTTTTGAAGTTCAATGAACCATATTGCCGGGATTTATTTGCCAGAGCATTTGACCGTGTGGCGAAAAATCATAGAGAAATAACCACTGAAGAAAAATCAAAATGGCTGCTGGACCGTATAACAGAGATTGTAAAACACTTGAATATACCGTCTGATTTAAGAGAATATGATGTGCCCAGGGAGGATTTGGATATCCTTGTAAAATCAGGCATGGAGGTCCAGAGGCTTTTGGTCAATAACATGCGGGAGGTTACGGAAGAGGATGCAAGAAGGCTCTACCTTGAGGTATTATAATAATACAAACTAAAGGAGGAAATCATGGTTAAAATAAGAGGAATTATCCCACCCGTCATAACCCCTATGAATGAGGATGAAAGCATAAATGAACAGGAATTAAGAAACCAGGTAAATCGTCAGATTGAGGCAGGAGTTCACGGAATTTTTCCCTTTGGGACCAATGGGGAGGGGTTTATACTAAGTGAGAAAGAAAAGGAACAGGTATTAAGCGTTGTCATAGAAGAGACAAAGGGGCGAATTCCGGTTTATGCGGGAACTGGCTGCATCAGTACTAAGGATACCATACACCAGTCCCTTATGGCAAAATCCCTGGGGGCTGATGTGTTATCCATTATCACTCCATCTTTTGCAGCGGCGTCGCAAAGTGAGTTGTATGAGCATTATATAACCGTTGCAAAAGCGGTCTCAATGCCCATTGTCCTTTACAACATACCAGCGAGAACTGGCAATGCCCTGGCTCCGGCAACAGTTGCCCGGTTGAGTGAGGTTGAAAATATTGTTGGAGCAAAGGATAGCAGCGGGAACTTTGATAATATGCTTCAGTACATTGAATTGACGCGGGAGAAAGATAATTTTGCAGTTCTTTCCGGCAATGACTCTCTTATTCTGTGGAATCTTCTGGCCGGAGGTGTGGGAGGAATCGCAGGCTGTGCCAATGTATATCCAAAGACCATGGCTTCTATCTATGATTTGTTTGCTGCAGGGGACTTGGAAAAGGCCAGACAGGCTCAGGACAGCATCCGTTCCTTCCGCGGCTGCTTCCGGTACGGAAATCCCAATACCATTGTAAAGACTGCTGTGGCACTATTAGGATATCCCGTGGGAAAATGCCGGGCGCCATTTAACCAAGTACCCAAAGAGGGAATTGAGGCGATTCAGCAGGTCTTAGCTGAAAATCTGGAAAAAGGAATGGGTTAAGGGGAAATCATGGAGGAAAGACTGAGAATAGGAATTACCATGGGAGATCCAGCAGGGATTGGCCCTGAAATCACGGTAAAGGCTCTGGCAGACCCCTCTCTATACAAGGCCTGCAGGCCGCTGGTGGTAGGAGACGTTACTGTTATGGAGGAAGCCGCCAGAATTGTCGGGAGGGAAGATATTAAGATCCGGGCTGTTACTTCGGTGGAAGAAGGAATGTTTGTTCACGGCACCATTGATGTTCTGGATATGAAGCTGGTAGATATGAGCAGGCTTAAACGAGGAGAGGTGTCCGTCATGGCAGGCGAAGCAGCATTCCGGTATGTTGAAAAGGTGATTGAGATGGCCATGAACGGTGAGCTTGACGGAACAGTGACCAATGCTCTTAATAAAGAGGCCATAAATCTGGCTGGTCACCATTATTCCGGCCATACGGAAATATATGCTCATAAAACAGGAACCAGGAAATATACCATGATGCTTGTCCATGAACATTTGAGGGTGGTGCACGTATCGACCCATGTTTCCCTGCGGGAAGCATGTGAACGTGTTAAAAAAGACCGGGTGCTGGAAGTGATCAAAATTGCATATCAGGCCTGCAGGGATCTTGGAATAGAGGAACCTAAGATTGCGGTTGCAGGCTTAAATCCTCACAGCGGAGAAAACGGCCTGTTTGGAAGAGAAGAAATAGATGAGATCATTCCGGCTATTGAAGAAGCCAGAAAAGAAGGAATCCAGGCCCATGGACCTGTTCCTCCTGATACGGTTTTTTCAAAGGCAAGAGGAGGCTGGTATGATATTGTAGTCGCCATGTACCATGATCAGGGGCATATTCCCTTAAAGGTTGTTGGATTCGTGTATAATCGGGACTTAAAAAAGTGGGATGCAGTGGCCGGAGTTAATGTTACGCTTGGACTGCCCATTGTCCGGACATCAGTGGACCATGGAACAGCCTTTGATCAGGCAGGACAGGGAATTGCCAATGAGCTGAGTCTGGTGAATGCGGTTGAATATGGCATTTTATTATCAAAAAGCAGAAAAGAAAAAAATCAGAAGAACTGATGATAAAAAATGGAGGTAAAATAAAATGAAAAGAAGTGTAAAGAAGGTATTGGCAATGGGGATGACCGCTGTGATGGCACTGGGGCTGACAGCATGTTCCTCTTCATCAGGGAATTCATCAACCACGCAGGCAACCGCCCAGACTGGAGAAGCGGTTTCCGGCAGCAAGGAAGGGGAGGCAGGGAAAGGCCAGCCGGTAGAGCTTACCTTTGCCACACAGGATGTAGGTACGACGGCTTATGTATATGCTTCAACCATGGCAAATTTATTTACTGATGCATTTCCAAAGGGATCAGTTATTGACGTAACGACCACCTCTCCAGGCGGCGTAGGTGCACCGGTCATTCTTGAAAACGGACAGTGCAGCATTATTATCAGCAACGGTGCGCCGGCAAGATGGGCCTGTGAAACAGGCATTCTTGGAAATCCACCTACGGAAAAAGTAAGAGCAATAGCCGGTGGTCTGGATGTGGCTTTTATAAATATTCTTTTTACAAAGCAGTTTGTGGATAAGACAGGAATCACCACGGTGGAGGAATTGGTTGAGAAAAAATATCCGGTTAATATTGCGGTTAAATCCCAGGGAGCTTTTGGGGAACTGGCGTGTTCTAAAGTGTTTGAAGTTCTTGGAGTGACCTTTGAAGACATTAAATCCTGGGGCGGCTCTGTGACCAATACGGGCACTGACGCCATTGTAAGCCTTCTAAAGGATGGAAAAGCGGATTTGACGATTGACCATATTGCCCCAGGGCAATCAGCTACCACGGAATTGTGCATGACTGCTGATATGTATTTTCCTCAGCTTCGTGATGATACATTAGCAAAATTAAAAGAGGCAGGCTTCAGCGATTCTGCTATTGAAGCCAACACATGGAATGGCCAGACGGAAGCCATTAAGTCTGTGGGATCACCTCAGGTTATCCTTGTTTCTTCAGATTTAGATGATGATACGGTTTATACCCTTACAAAGGCACTTTGCGAAGACCAGGAAGCCCTGGTTAATGCAAGTGCAGCATTAAAAGCGTTTAACCCGAAAACAGCATGGGAACCTTCTCTTCTAGGTGCTCCTATCCATCCAGGTGCAGAAGCTTATTACAAGGAAGCCGGATATATGAAGTAATAACAGGAATTGTACAATAAATGCCTGCCAATTTTCCGGCAGGCATTTCAAAGAAGGAGAGCACACATGGAATCAAAGAAAATCAATTCTAAATTTATTGCATTAGCAGCTGTGACCCTGATCTGGATCTGTTTTCAGCTATATCTGGCAATCGTTGCACCTCTTCATCCTATGCTCCAAAGCCCGCTTCATCTGTTATTTGCCTTATTGGTTGTATTCCTTTACAATCCGGCGGATAAAAAGTCCGGGAAACCGTGGATGAAGGTCCTGGACATTCCCCTATATCTGGGAATAGGATTTTTATTTTACTATGTGTTCACCAATACAGACCGTCTCACCACCAGGGTACAATATGTGTCAGCGGTAGAAATGCTGGATAAAGTTGCCATGGCAGTATGCCTGGCCGTGCTTCTGGAAGCGGTAAGGCGGGTATTGGGAAAAATATTATTTTTCTTTATATTATTTTTTGTATGTTATTTTTGGCTGGGCAGATATTTTCCTGGAATATTCAAGTTCAAGGGTACAAACCTTCAGCAGTTTACTGAGCTGATGACCATGGGCTCCAGCGGTGTTTATGGAACGCCCTTATATACCTCTGCAAGCAGTTTGTTTTACTTTATCATGTTTGGCGTATTTTTCTCCGAGTGCGGAGGAGGCCAGCTGTTAATTGACGTAGGAATGAAGTTTTCTAAGGGAAGTTCCGGAGGTCCTGCAAAGGCTGCCATCATTTCCTCAGGTCTCATGGGTATGATCAGCGGAAGCGCAGTAGCAAACGTTTCCACTACCGGTGTTATGACGATTCCAATGATGAAAAAAGTGGGGTATGAACCGCATCAGGCAGGAGCCATTGAGGCAGTCGCTTCAACGGGCGGGCAGATTATGCCACCTATCATGGGAATTGGTGCCTTTATCATGGCAGAAATGTTGGGAGTTCCTTACAAAACGGTGGCATTTGCAGCAATTATTCCAGCCATTGCCTACTATATGTCCGTGTTTTTTTTAGTGAGCTTTATTGCTGAAAAAAAGCGTATTTCTTCTCCAGGCGGAGAAGTGGAGGAGGTTTCTGCTGATCCCATTCTTCCCAGGCTGTATCAGCTCCTTCCTGCGATTGTTCTGGTATATTACATGATAAGCGGTGCATCTTTGATGAGAAGTGGCATGATGGGAATCTATGCTGCAATTGCAGTTAATTTTGCCAGCCGGTTTCTGCTTCAGGGAAAATATTATGTGAGTTTAAAGAACCTTGGAAAGGCTTCCCTGCAGGGGATAAAACAAGCTTCTGAAATTGCAATTCCCACGGGTGCCTGCGGAATTATTATTGGCGTGGTGATCCAGTCAGGTCTGGCTACCAAGGTGTCAAAACTGATTGCAGCTGTCGGAGCAACAAACCTTTTGGTAGCACTAATTATTACTATGCTAGGCTGTATGCTTCTTGGAATGGCTCTTCCCACGGTAGCAGCCTATCTGGTGGCAAACGTGCTGTTTGTTCCCACGCTCATTGGTTTAAAGGTACCGGGTCTTCCTGCCAATATGTTTGTATTTTATTTTGGTATTATGGCTCAGATCACCCCGCCAGTATGTCTGGCTTCGTTTACAGCGGCGGGAATTGCAGGTGCAGATTCACTAAAAACTGGTTTTACAGGCTTTGCGTACGCATTGGTGGCGTTTCTCATCCCGTTTGTCTTTGTGTTTGATCCCTCCATCCTGCTTATGGGGACCAGCCTGGAGATTGCAAAGGGAACGGCCGTTCTTTTTGTAGGAACGTATTTCCTGGCAGCAGCCATGGCCGGATTTTTAATGGTCCCCTTAAACAAAGTGGAGAGAATTATCCTGTTTCTGGCTGCAATCTGCCTGATTACACCGGAGCTAATAACCGATATCATTGGTATCGGAGTTGGAGGAGCCCTGTTTGCTTCCTGCCTGGTTAAGAGAAAAAATATGGCGGCAGTAACGGTCAAAAGTTAAAGGAGCAGTATATGTTATTGGAAAAACAATCAGCAATTGTAACAGGCGCCAGCAGGGGCATCGGCAGAGCCATTGCCCTTAAGCTTGCCGGGCATGGCGCGGATCTGGTGATAAATGGAAATCAAATGGAGGCCCTGAACAGTCTGGAAAAAGAAATCAGAGCCTTAAACAGGGGCTGTGTAATTGTTCCTGGTGATGTGTCAGATTACAAAATTGCGGACCAGATGGCAGAAGCCTGTAAGAATGCCTATGGTAAAGTCAACATTTTGGTCAACAATGCGGGAATCAATAGCCGGTATCCTTTTATGGAGCTTCCTGCCGAGGAGTGGAGCCGAATGATTGATGTGAATTTAAATGGTGTATTTTATATGTGCAAAGCAGTTATCCCCTATATGGTGGAGCAATCCGAGGGAAGTATTATTAATATTTCCTCCACAGCGGGAAAGACTGCGCACGCCAACGCGTCTATTTCATACGGAGCGTCAAAAGCGGCTGTAAATTCTGTAACCCAGAAGCTGGCTTATGAAATGGGGCAGCACCAGATACGGGTCAATGGCATCTGCCCGGGTCCTGTTCTTACGGAAATGTCTGCCCAATGGACAGAAGAATACAGGAAAAAGGTCGTGGAAAAAATCCCTCTTGGCCGCATTGGAACCACGGACAACATAGCTGATGTGGCTGTATTTCTGGCTAGTCCCATGGCAGCATTTATCACAGGGGAGACCATCAATGTAAACGGCGGAAGCTATATGAACTGATTCTCACACAAATACAGGAAGGAATAAGAACCATGAATTTTATACAATTACCGGGACTGACATCTGACGGAATCATATATTATAATTCTGAGATGGATTTTTGTGAAGCAATGATCCCTCCAGGACCTTACAGGTCCGCTCATGCCCCGTCACTGATAGAGCTTCCTCAGGGAGATATGCTGTGTGCCTGGTTTGCCGGGTCTTTTGAGGGAAGTGCCGACATAAGTATTGTCTGCGCCCGTCTTCCAAAGGGAGCAGATCAATGGCAGGAGCCTGTAAAGGTTTCTTATGATTCTGAGCGCAGCGAACAGAATCCCTCCCTTTTTCAGGAGCCTGCCGGTTCTTTGTGGGCTGTTTATACGGCACAGCTGGACCGTGTACCAGGTAAGGACAACATGCAGTATACTTCAATCATACGCTGCCAGAAAAGCTGTGATGGAGGGAAGACCTGGGGGGATGCAGAGCTGCTTTTACCGGAAGAGGGAAGCTTTTGCAGACAGTCCATTCAAGTGCTGAAAAACGGCAGGTGGATTTTTTCCAACTGGATCTGCACAGATAGCAAGCAGGGTCTCACGGGAGATCCAACAGTATTTCGTATTTCTGATGATAAAGGAAAGACATGGAAAACAGTACCCATGCCAGAAAGCAGCGGACGGGTCCATGCAAATGTGGTGGAGCTTGATGACGGACACTTAATTGCATTTATGAGAAGCCGTTTTGCGGATTTTATTTACAGAAGTGAATCCTTTGACTGGGGAGAAAGCTGGACGCCGCCTATGCCCACATCTCTGCCTAATAACAATTCCAGCATCAGTGCTATACGGCTGACAAGCGGCCGTATAGCTGTTGCATTTAATCCAACCTCTGCCACGGATCCTGCAATGGGCCGCATAGCCTGGCCAGGGCTCCGGTGCCCGGTTGCAATTGCTTTATCAGAGGATGGGGGGATCACCTGGCCCATGATCCGCTGTATGGAGCGGGGGGAAGGTTTTACGGGACCAGAAAACCGGACCAACAACAAGCAGTATGAATATCCCTGTCTGATGCAGGGAGAGAATGGAGATATCCATCTGGCATTTGCATACAAAAACCGTATTGGTGTCAAATACATTCGATTCACGGAAAAGGATGTTATGGGTGAAAAAAGAGAGGCAGAGGGCTTATATAATCCAACTGCAGCAGAAAGCAGATAAAGGTACAGAAATCTATGATAATTGATAAACTGGATAATATTATGTTTTATGAACCAATGGTTAAGAATCTTAACAAAGGGCTTCAGGCAGTAAATGCCTTAAAGATCCTGGAAGAAGATAAGTACCAGTTTGAGGGAGGCTACTTTATGGTTCAGAAAGGGGAAACAAAGCCTCTTTCTGAAGGAACCTTTGAAGCTCACCGAAAATATGTGGATGTCCAGATTGTCATGGAGGGCAGCGAGGAAGTGGCCTTTGCAGATATATCTGATTTAGAAACAGTGGTTTCATATGATCCGGATAAGGACTGTGAGCGTTTAAGCGGAGATAGGAGCCATCATATTCTTATATCCAAAGGCATGTTCTACATGGCGTTTCCTCATGATGGGCATAAGCCGGTCTCTCATACGGATGAGAAGCATTGTTTTACAAAAATTGTAATGAAGCTGCCGGTCTTATGAGAATCCGGAGGGGGTGACTGTAATTTCATAAACCTCCCCTGTTGCTCATAAAAGATCATTAAGATAAATCCTTACTTTTCCAAGTATAGGATTTATTTTTTTGTCAGGAAAAGCAAAGTCAGCTTTATTGTAATTTAGGTAATGTGCACAATATTTTTCTGAGTTATTAAGCATATTAATTATTTACAATGCGTTCAGAATATGTTAAATTACTATCGAAAACAAGTTAAAGGTAATACCTTATACCATTGGAGGTTTGATATGAATTATGAAATTGATAGGAATAATCTGAAGCGGTGCGCAGAAATTTCCCGCCAGTCCAGGGAGGCTGGCAACACGCCTTTTGGAGCACTCCTTGCGGCTAAAGATGGAAGCATTCTTCTGGAGCAGCCCAATATTGAGATCACCGAATCTAAATGTACCGGTCATGCGGAAACTCAGGCAGCTGAGAGAGCCTCCATATTATATTCTAAGGACTTTCTGGCTGAATGCACACTTTATACCACCGCAGAACCTTGCGCTATGTGTGCGGGTGCTATTTACTGGGCAGGCATCGGGCGTGTGGTGTACGGCATGTCTGAAAAGGATCTGCTGGCCCATACCGGTGGGGACCCTCAAAATCCCACCTTTGATCTGCCTTGCAGGGAAGTCTTTGCAAGGGGACAAAAAAGCATCGAAGTTGTGGGTCCGTTTCCGGAACTGGTGGAAGAGATTGCAGAGGTTCATAAGGGTTATTGGAATAATTTATAAATTGAATGAATCATCAGGAGGGTTTCGAGATGGAACAGAAAAATCAAAGTCAGCAGACGGATACAGAGTATTCCCGAAGTGCCGTGCCGTCTGACCAGCGGAAAAGCTATTTCAGCCTTACAATTATCTGGACTGGGTTTGTCTTTGTTATTACCAGTATGATGGCAGGAGGAGGACTGGCAGCAGGACTGGATTTTAAAGGGATTATCATTGCAACACTGGGAGGAAATATATTCTTGAGCATCATTGCTGCTCTGATCAGTATCATTGCCTGTAAGACCGGGCTTACTTTTGCCCTTCTCACTCGTTATAGCTTTGGCTCCAGCGGTTCCAGAGCGGCCTCGGTTTTTGTACCTATCGTAAACTTTGGCTGGTATACCATTCAAGCTGCTACCTACGGACATTTTGTGGCTTCGGTATTCCATTTTGGCTGGGTAGGAGAAGGAATCTCCATGGCTGTCAGTGCCATTGTTATGGGAGTCTTTGCCATGTTCGGCATACAGGCAATTGCTATTCTTGGGTATATTGCTATCCCTGCAATCGTATTCTTATCCATTGCAACTGCTATCCGCTCTCTGGGCGTCATTGGGGGTGCTGAGGCTCTGTTTTCCTACATACCCAACGGAAACATATCCCTGTATTCTGGAATAACGGCAGTTATTGGTACGTGGGTGCTCTCCACAGCAACCTGTATTGCAGATATCATGCGTTATGCAAAGGATACGAAAACAGCCGTATCCGCAACCCTTACCGGCCTTCTGGGTGGCAATATTCTCATGATCGTCTGTGGAGCAACAGCGGCCATTGCCATGCAGAACAGTGATTTGACGGTTATTCTTTTAAGTTTCGGACTGGTGATTCCCAGCCTGATCCTTATGACAACCAATATTTTCACGACCAATGCGGCAAACCTTTACTCCACATCCTTAAACTTAGCCAATGCGTTTAAGATGGAAAGAAAGAAAATGCTGGGGATTCTTTTGGCTTTGTCCGCTCTTGCAACCTTGACAAAGCCATATGAAGTTGGTTTTCTGTTCAGCTTTTTAAACATTCTTGGAACAGTGGTTCCTCCGTTGTCCGGTATCATACTTTCTGACTATTTTCTGGTTCACAAAGGTAAATATGAAGAATATGACAAAGCCTCCTTTCAGAAGTGGACGCCCATTCCCTGGATTACCTGGGGAGTCTGTATTGCTGCGGTATACATGATTCCCGTTGGGCTACCATCGCTAAACGGCATGATACTGGGTGCAGCTATTTATACTGTATTAATGGCTGTCACCAGTAGGCAGAGGACAGGAAAACTGGCGGAAGAAGTATAAAGGGAGGGATTCATATGGACAGACATAAAGCTAGCGCCCTGGTGGGAACGGTACTTATGGGGATAGGATCATTCATGGCTTGTTTGGCTGAAAAGGGGTCTTATATTGCTGCAGGAAATGTGCTGCTTGTGATGAGCATTCTCATCATGATTTACGGCTATGCCAAGTGGCAGCCATAAAAAATGGATGCCAACAGGAAATACAAAGCGTCCCCAAAAGGAAAGCATAAGAGCCTTCCTTTTGGGGACGCTTTGTTATTTCGGAATAGTTAATTATTATCGTAGTGCAGGAGTCTTTTCCGTATCTGGCTGTATTTCAGTATGGTAGTATCCACGTATTCCCAGGTGTATACGGCAGCAATGCCATCCTCGTCATAATTCATGGCTTTCAGTAGGAGAAATGCTCTTGGCGGGATATGAGAGCGATCTAATAATCCGTTTAACAGCTCTACATCCTTGCTGTAAACTGCATTCAGCTCCACCTTATCCCACTCCAGTTTTTTTCCGGTGGCTTTGTACATGAAATAAAAGACAGATTCAACGAAATGATCCAGCTCCGCCATATCCACTCCGTTCAGATAGGAAAATGGGATATAATCTCTTGTAACAGCGCAGATTTGCTTGTCTGCATAAAATATCTTGTCACAAATAAGAACCAGATCACCTTCAGCCATTTCAAGATGGGCTGCAATATCTGTGTCAGCCTTGATAATGTCATGGT
>JAEWRS010000050.1 GCA_023398855.1 Bacillota bacterium | reverse complement strand
CTGTTTGGGATATATACTTTGTATAAGACAGATATTTTCGATCAGGTTGTTTCAATTTCTGGCTCCTTCTGGTATCCGGAATGGGCTGAGTTTGTGAAAAAGAATGCTTTGGTCAACAAAAAAGCATCCGTATTTCTTTCTTCAGGAGAAGATGAAGGGAAAGATGCCCATGATATTAAAAAAAATGCTGCACAGGCAACAAAAGATACTTATGAAGCACTCTTAAATCAATTGCCCCAGGGCAACGTAGAAATGCAGTGGAATTCTTATGGCCATCATGAGAATATACCTCTGAAATTATCCGGGGCACTGGCTTACTTGGATAAGAGGTTCCCATAACAAGCATAAGCACATACAAATTAATTCCTATTACCATATGGAAAGAAAGGAAGGATCAAATGGAATCCCAGGCTGCTCTGAATATACTGAAACAGGCTTATCGGCTTTCCCCGTTTCAAGTAAATAATGTAATAAAGTTTGTGAAATACCCATCCGATAAGCCGACCTCTTACCAAACCATACATGGAGCATTTATCTTTTCCCTTGAGGGAGAAGCAGAGATAAGGTTTGATGACAAGTGCTTTATTGCAAAAAAAGGAACCATGGTCCACGGCTGTCCTGGGTGTCAGCTTTCCTTTCACGTTTCAGGAGAAAATCCGTTTATTCACATCAATATTTATTACCATCAGATAAGCAGCAATTTGTTGTTTTCCATGCCCATTGATTTGACTGCAGTTTTACCGGCTTTGCAAGAACTGGCCGATGCCAATGAACAGATGGATATTCATACCATTCTTCAAAAGCAATTACTGTCCCGCCAGATTTTTCAAAACATGTTCTTTAACGGTGAGAAGGATAATGTTGCCGAAGATTACCATATTGTGAAAGAGCTTGTGGACTATATAGAAGATAACTACAGGAATGCACTGACAATGGCGGATTTAGCTAATTATATCGGGAAAAGCAAAACACAGCTTTCCTATCTTTTTTATAAATACACACAGTGCCGGCCCATTGATTTTCTCATAGATTACAGGATTAATGTGGCTGCTAAGCTTCTGCGGGAGCAGGGGTGTACAGTGACCCAGGCCGCGGATGCAGTGGGGTATGTGGATCCTCTTCATTTCAGCCGTTTATTCAAAAAACGCACCGGCTATGCGCCCAGCCAGATACAAAGAGAAAGTGGAAAATAAGTGTGCAGTGGTAATTACAATAGAAAATCTCGTACCAGAAAACCACTTCTTACGTAAGCGCAACCGGCTGGTTGATTTCTCCTTTATTTATGAGGAAATGAGGAATTTTTAGAGAAATGCATGGAAAAGCCAACGCTTCCTCTACCGACAGATTCTCAAACAGCGCCAGATTTGGCGTGAGGGCAGCTTTGCGGCGCAGAAAGCGCGCCATAATTTAAGTAGCCTGTACAGGCGAGGGATAGAGGTGGCTGAGGAACACTGTCTCTTTTTACCCATGTAAGATTCTCTAGCCACATGATTTAACCTTTGTCTGAAATTTATTGGGGTTTGGCAACACCTCGAAGCTGGCCCGAAGTTAAACAAGGAATGAGCGATAGCCAATGACGCAACATTAGCCGGGTTTGAGGTGGCTGCTCCAACAAGCAATTTTTAAGAGTTGACCACAGGGAAATTCTTAAAAGTGTGCAAGTGTCAATACACTTGCCCTGCTTGCCGTTTAGCATATCTACTCTACATAGTTTTGACCCCATATGCACATTTCGTGTAATACTGGCATTAAAGACAGTCCCTTTTCGGACAGTCGATATTCAACTTTTGGCGGCACTTGAGGATATTCCTTCCGAATAATTAAATCATCAGCTTCTAGCTCTTTCAACTGAGTACTAAGCATTTTATGAGTAATTTTTCCAAGAACTTTTTTTAATTCTCCATAGCGCAAAACCTCATGGTGCCATATCCAAAAAAGTATGTTCATTTTCCACTTGCCACCAACTAATGACAATGTGTATTCAAATGGTTTTGAGTATACCTCTTTTCCCTCTATCATTCTTACTCTCCTTTTGTATAGTACCTATCTAAAAAGTGCATACTTGTTACTTGTAATTATATAATATATTATAAAGAAAATAAAGTGACAAGGAGCAAATTTTAATGAAAAAAGAAATAGAATTATTTGATTATGCTACAGATATAATAAAAGGGCTTAAAAAGGGTGTGTTATTAACAACAAAAGTTGATGACAAAGTAAATTCAATGACCATTGAATGGGGAACGTTTGGTATTGAATGGGGAAAACCCATATTTACTGTATTCGTAAGAGAAAATAGATTTACCAAACAACAGCTTGACAAGAATCCTGAGTTCACAGTAAATATCCCCTGTGGTCAGTTTGATAGAAAAATATTGGGTTTTTGTGGAACAAAGTCTGGTTATCAAGTAGATAAAATTAATGAGCTTAATTTAACACTTGAATCTCCTAATGTTATTTCAGTTCCAGCAATTAAAGAATTACCCCTAACATTGGAATGTAGAGTTATATACAAGCAAGAACAGGACAAAAATGCTATTAGCGAAGAGAACAAGAGTAAGTTTTATCCTCAAAATATTGATAGTTCTTTTTCAGGATCGAATAAAGATTTTCATACTACCTATTATGGTGAAATTGTTAGTGCATATATTGTAGAATAACCACAATTTTATGCTTATTCAAAAGTTATTTATGACAGTAGTTTTGCTAGACGTAGAGAAATAAAAAGTAGGAATTAACTTTGAAAACAATTAATATACCCTTTAAAATCAAGGGATTGGAATTGCAAAACAGAATCGTCATGGCACCTATGTGTCAATTCTCGGTAAAAAAGAAGATGGCGTCCCTAATATTGGCACTTCGTACATTATGTTTCATGCAGTAGGCGGTACAGGGCTAATTAT
>JAEWRS010000028.1 GCA_023398855.1 Bacillota bacterium | reverse complement strand
ACGTTTTAGGGGCTTCCTCGGGTGCGGGATTAGGTGCTGCCCTGGGACTGTTTTTTTCATTAGGATATCGTGCAGTAACATTCAGTGCCTTTCTTTTTGGCCTTGGAGCCGTTGGAATTGTCTGCCTCATCAGCAGCCGTGTAAAATATAATCCCATATTAGGACTGGTGTTGTCCGGCATGATGATAAGTTCACTTGCCTCCTCAGCCGTATCTTTTTTAAAGCTGGTGGCGGATCCGACCAATACACTGCCGGTCATTACTTACTGGCTTATGGGAAGCCTGGCCTCTATCAGGCAGAAGGATGTGATGTTTGCCGCACCATGGATCCTCATGGGAATCCTTCCGGTTTACCTTCTCCGGTGGCGGATTAATGTTTTAAGCCTTGGGGAAGAGGAGGCGAGGAGCATGGGAATTAATGCTGGAAGGCTTCGCTTAATCATTGTAGTCAGCGCAACTTTAATTACCTCAGCATCCGTTTCAGTAAGCGGGCATATCGGATGGGTAGGACTGGTCATTCCTCATTTTGCAAGAATGCTGGTGGGAAGTGATTACCGCAGGCTGTTGCCCGCCTCCCTGCTTATGGGAGGCAGCTTTCTGCTGATTGTGGATAATTTTGCAAGGCTTTTGACCACCAGTGAGATTCCTATCGGTATTTTGACGGCATTTGTCGGGGCTCCGTTCTTTTTATATCTGATTTTACGGGAAGGTAACCGGTTATAGAGGAGGAAATTATGGAGCTGACGGTAAAAGATTTAGTATTCGGCTATCATTGTTTACCTGTATTAAAGGGGATTGATTTTTCTTTCAGCAAAGGAGAACTGGTCTGCGTTCTTGGGAAAAACGGAGCAGGGAAGAGTACGCTTTTTCGCTGCATGCTAGGTTTGCTGAAAGGATACCAGGGGGAAATTCTGATTGACGGAACAGAACGCCGGCATTTTTCTGAAAAAGAATTGGCCGGAAGGATTGCCTATATCCCCCAGAACCATGATACTGCATTCTCTTTTTCGGTTCTGGATATGGTTTTAATGGGAACAACCGCTTCCCTGCCACGCTTTGCAGGGCCCGGACCAAAAGAAAAAAACAGAGCAATGAATGCTTTGAAGCTTTTGAGGATTTCCGGTCTAAAGGACCGTATATTCGGGCAGATCAGCGGAGGAGAGCAGCAGCTTGTGCTGATTGCAAGGGCAATTGCCCAGGAGGCGAAAATACTGGTCATGGATGAACCATGCTCCAGTCTGGATTATGGGAACCAGATCAGAGTGATGAAGGAACTGCGTATCCTGGCAGAAAAGGGGTATTTAATTGTGCAGTCCACCCATAATCCGGAGCATGTCTTTCATTTTGCCCATAAAGCTCTGGTAATGATGGATGGAAAGATAAGTGCCTTGGGTGAGCCGGACAAAATCTTGACAAAAGAGCTTTTGGAAGAAGTGTACCAGGTGCCTATTGAGATTTATGAAGATTTAAAAAGCGGAAAAAAGGTGTGTATGCCTGGGGAAAGGTGATGAGTATGTGGGAAATGTATGACAGTCTGATAGAACCAATACCAGATGACGTAAAGATAGAAGATTATTTTGCAGGACTCCAGTGGACGTCGGTGTCTGTCTGTGGGTGCACTGGAGCATCAGCCACAAATCCTCTTCAGACCATGGCAAGAACTGAAAAAAATATACTGGATATGTCATGGAAGGAAGCGGCTGGACTGATTAAATCATGGAATTTTACGGAGGCCAGCTTAGGGGCCGCGGCGGTAAATGCTTATTACAATCATCCGGACCGGATCAGCAGGCTGGAAAGGGAAGGAGCTGTCAGGCAGCTGTCAAAGGAAGATACCTTTATGGCTCATAGTGAGGAGCTTAAAGGAAAAAAAGTGGCGACCATCGGACATTTCCGCTTTGCAGAGGAATATTTAAAAGAAGCAGAATCCTGTGTTATTCTGGAACGCAATCCAATGGATGGGGATTATCCGGACAGTGCCTGTGAATATCTCCTTTCAGCCAGGGATTATGTATTTATTACAGGTTTTACCCTGGTAAATAAAACCCTTCCAAGGCTGTTAAAGCTGTCACGGAATGCCAAAGTCATATTAGTGGGGCCCAGTGTGGCTCTTGCTCCGGGACTGTTTGATTATGGAGTGTGGGAGCTGGCAGGTACTCTAATTACAGATAAAAAGCTCACAGAGGAATTTGTTAAAAAAGGAGAGCACAAGGCGGTAATCCGTTCAGGCTTACCGGTAAGGCTTTGTTTTAAATAAATATTAGCCGCAAAAGCGGCAGAATAGGGGGATTATATGAAAAAAATGAAAAAAGGGCTGGTGCTGGCTGCGTTCCTTGCTGCAACAGTTCTGGCAAACGGCTGCCAAAAAGGGAACGGTAATGAGGTTCCTGCCAGTCAGACAGAGTCAACTGCATCTGTGAAAGCAGGGACTCAGGCGGAAACAGAAAAATCCAGGGAAGCAGGAGGACAGTCAGACACCAGAGTTTTTACGGATTCAGCAGGAAGACAAGTTACAATCCCTAAAGAAATTACTAAGATTGCGCCTTCCGGGCCTTTGGCACAGATTGTGCTTTATACCTTGTGTCCTGATAAGCTGTCCGGACTTGCTTCTGATTTTTCTGAGGGTGCAAAGCAGTATATTGATGAAAAATATTGGGGACTTCCTAAATTCGGACAGTTTTACGGAAAGAATGCAAGCCTTAATATGGAGGCTCTCATCGCAGAAAGTCCTGATGTGATCATTGATATCGGTGAAGCGAAGAAAACCGTGAAAGAGGATATGGATGCCCTTCAGGAGCAGCTTCACATGCCGGTTATTTTCATAGAGGCAGACTTAGATACCATGAGTGCTGCTTATGAAAAGCTTGGGGAGCTTACGGGAGATGCTGATCAGGCAAAGAAGCTGGCGGCGTATTGCAGCGATATATTAAAGAAATCCGAAACAGCCAGGAAAGAACTGACAGACAAAGAAAAGAAATCGGTTTACTTTGCCATTGGAGATGATGGACTTCATACCAATGCAGAGGGTTCCATCCATGCAAGGGTCATGGAACAGACCGGAGCGGAAAATGCGGCCAAAGTTGAACTGGTATCAAGCGGAGGCGGAAGTGAAGTATCTTTTGAACAGCTTCTTCTGTGGCAGCCTGATTTCATCATCGCGGATTCTGAGGCCTTATACCAGACAATCATAACAGATAAGGTTTGGGGGGAATTAAATGCAGTAAAAGAGGGGAGAGTTTACCGGATACCGTCTGTTCCATATAGTTTTATGAGCAGCCCTCCATCTGTTAACCGAATGATGGGGATTTTGTGGCTGGGCAATCTGGTATATCCGGAACAGTACAGACTTGATATAAAACAAGAGACAAAGAATTTCTACCAGTTGTTTTATCACGTAACGCTTGATGATGCGCAGATAAAGAAAATTCTAAATTAAGAACAAAACCCCTGGACATGAATCTGGCTCTTTTACCAGTTTCATGTCCGGGGGTTTTCTGTGTGACAGATTACTTCTGATGGTTCTTATTTCTATTATAGTTGATCAGGCATCCTGCCTTTACGATTTCCCGTTCTTCCGGTGTCATATCGGCAATGTGCAGTTTCATCTCATGAATTTGATTTCCGTCACTGCTCTTTATCACGTAAGCGGGAATATGCTTCATATTTCCGTCAAGGGCAATGCGGATTCCAGGCACATAGATGAAATCGCCTATCTCAAAGTCAGGCTCCTCATCAAGAAGGAAGGGTAGCATTCCCCAGTTCATGACATTGGAACGGTATCGTTTGGTAGCATACTCTTTGGCAATATTGGCCAGGCCACCCAGTACCCGCTGGCAGCTGGCTGCCTGTTCTCTTGCAGAGCCGTCACCAGGCTTTACCGCATAGATCATGCTTCCGATTTCCGTTTCATCTGCCTTTAGCTCTGCCTGGTTTAGGTAAGAACCTAAGGCTTTCCATGCGGATTCCAGAGACTCATCGGATTCGATTGGGCTGTCTCCTGCTTTCCTTATTTGTTCTAGCTTATTTACGTTTTTGGAACGTTCCACGTATTCCGGATCCTGGCGGGACAAAGTAAATTCCGCAAGGCCGAGAGGGTTGGAACGGTAGGAGGAGGTTTCACCCGAAGGGATCAGCTCGTCGGTGGTAGTCACTGGATCCATGATCTTTGAGCATACCCGCAATAGGATGTTCTCCGTCAAAGCGCTCATGGCCGGCCAGTCTTTGATATTGGGACCATAGATAAGGGAAGTCTCTGGCTGAGCCTTTCCAAAGCCCTGATAAACCCGTCTGTCATAGGAAGATGAATCAAATTCATAAGCAGGAACGCGGTAATCCTCTCCATACCCTTTCGCAGAAGTCAGATAGCCGCCGTTTGCTGCTGTTGCTGCAATGGAGCGGGCATCCATGAGCGCGACACAGGAAATCTGTCCGCTTCCCGGCTTGGAGCCTTCCCTGTTGGGGAAGTTTCTTGTGGTGTGACGGATGCTTAAGGAATTGTTGGAAGGAGTATCCCCTGCACCAAAGCATGGACCGCAAAATGCCGTCCGGACAGTCGCTCCGGCTGCCATTAGTTCTGAAATAGCACCTTTTTTCACCAGATCCATGTATACCGGCTGAGAGGAGGGGTAAACGGATAAATTAAAGATATCATTTCCGCAGTCCTTTCCTGATAAAATATTGGCCGCAGCCATGACATTGGAGTAGTTGCCTCCGGCACAGCCTGCAATCACTCCCTGCTGAACCATAAGCTTTCCATCCACAATTTTGTCGGTAAGAGAAAGACTTGCCTTGGAACCACCCAGAATTCGCTCCGCTTCCTTTTCCACTGTCCTAAGAATGTCGCCAAGGTTGGCATTGAGCTGGTCAATTTCATACGTATTGCTTGGGTGGAAGGGCAGTGCGATCATGGGCTTAATGGTACTTAAATCCACATAAACGACTCCATCGTAGTAAGCTACTTCCTCTGGATTCAGTTCCTGATAGGCATCTCCCCGTCCGTGCAGATCCAGATAAGCCTTTGTGTCCTCATCGGTTCTCCAGATGGACGAAAGGCAGGTGGTTTCCGTTGTCATGACATCCACGCCGTTCCGGTAGTCCGTATCCATGGAAGAGACTCCTGGCCCTACAAATTCCATGATCTTATTCTTTACGTACCCACTTTTAAAGACAGCACCGATAATAGCCAGGGCCACATCATGAGGACCCACAGATGGGGAAGGGCTTCCTGTAAGATAAATGGCAACAACGCCGGGATAAGTTACATCATAAGTATCCAGCAGAAGCTGTTTTACCAGCTCGCCGCCTCCTTCGCCGATAGCCATGGTTCCCAGGGCTCCATAACGGGTATGGCTGTCTGAGCCAAGAATCATTCGGCCGCATCCGGCCATCATTTCCCTCATATACTGATGAATGACAGCAATATGAGGCGGAACAAAGATTCCGCCGTATTTTTTTGCGGCAGAAAGCCCGAAAATGTGGTCATCCTCGTTAATGGTTCCTCCAACTGCGCACAAGGAGTTGTGACAGTTGGTCATAACGTATGGAATGGGAAATTCCTTAAGCCCTGATGCCTGGGCAGTCTGGATAATCCCTACAAATGTAATGTCATGGGAGGCCATGGAGTCAAAACGGAGCTTCAAATGCTCCATGTCATCAGAGGTATTGTGTTCCTTTAAAATCGAATAGGCGATGGTACCCTTTTTGGCTTCAGCCTTATCTGCAGTTTTTCCTGTAAGAGCAGCCACTTTTAAAGCTTCCTGTTCCGGAACCAGTTCTCTTCCATGAACAAGATAAGCCCCGCCGTCATACAATTTCACCATATGCTATCTTTCCTCTCTTTTTTTGTAGGAAATGGTTTCTCCTACGTATTTTGTTGCCGGACG
>JAEWRS010000558.1 GCA_023398855.1 Bacillota bacterium | reverse complement strand
GATGGTTCCTTTCATACCGTTGGTATTACCGTATTATTGGCGATCATCGGTATTCTGGTCACAGCCGTACTGGTAGTAAAAAATGTAAAGGGCAACATTTTGTGGGGTATTATCTTTACCTGGGTTTTAGGCATGGTCTGTCAGGCAATCGGTTTATACCGGCCCAATCCGGAGCTTGGAATGTTTAGCGTATTCCCTAATTTTACATCTGGTTTCGGTATTCCAGATATGAGTCCCACTTTTTTAAAACTGGATTTCTCCAGGGTCTTTTCTTTGGACTTCTTAGTTGTTATGTTTGCTTTTTTGTTTGTTGATATGTTTGATACTCTGGGAACCTTAATTGGTGTAGCTTCCAAGGCAGATATGCTGGATAAAGAGGGAAAGCTTCCTCAGATCAAGGGCGCATTAATGGCTGATGCCGTTGGTACCGCAGCAGGTGCATTATTCGGTACCTCCACTACAACCACTTTCGTAGAAAGTGCAGCCGGTGTTGCTGAAGGCGGTAGGACCGGATTAACTGCAGTGGTTGCCGCGATCCTGTTTGGTTTATCATTGTTCTTATCCCCGATTTTTCTGGCTATTCCGTCCTTTGCTACGGCTCCGGCCCTGGTAGTGGTGGGTTTCCTGATGCTGACCTCTGTTATCAAGATTGATTTTGCAGACTTCACAGAAGCAATTCCATGCTACATTGCAATTATTGCAATGCCTTTTATGTACAGCATTTCCGAGGGGATTTCCATGGGAATCATCTCTTATGTAGTTATTAACGTGATTACCGGAAAAGCAAAAGAAAAGAAAATAAGCACCCTTATGTATGTTTTAGCGGTATTGTTTGTGCTAAAATATATATTAATATAATTATTAAAAATAACTCAATAAAACAGCCTGAATAAAATCAGAACATCCGGTCAACAGATATGGACTGGCGGCGACATCACTTTGATAAGTATTTTACTTTGAAAAAGTCTCGTCTCCGTCGGTCTTTTTCATAAGGGTAAGGACCGGAAGCTGTTGACACAACAGAATCAGAAATAGGAGGCGTAAATATGATAATCGGAAAAAGTGTTACCCGTGTAGATGCGTTCGATAAAGCCACGGGAAGATCCAAATACACCGATGATCTCTGTGAGAGAAATGCCCTGGTAGCCAAGATCTACCACTCTTCCATAGCTAATGGAATTGTAAAATCGATTGATACTTCAGAAGCTGAAAAGGTACCGGGAGTGGTCAAGGTAGTCACCTGTTTTGACGTGCCTAAGAATTACTTTCCAACGGCAGGCCATCCATGGTCCACAGATCCCTCACATCAGGATGTGGCGGACCGGCTTCTATTAACAGATCGGGTACGTTTTTACGGCGATGAGGTGGCTGCAGTAATCGCAGAAAATGAAATAGCTGCAAAACAGGCGATCAAGGTCTTAAAAGTGGAATACGAAGAATATCCATTTGTACTTGATGTTCAGGAATCCATGAAGGATGGGGCACCTCAGCTCCACGAGAAGTTTGTCAATAACATTCTGGGTCATTCCAGCATCAGAAGAGGAAATCTGGAAGAAGCAATTAAAGAACCGGGGCTGGTAAAAATTGATCAGTGGTATGATACTCCTATTGTCCAGCACTGCCATATTGAAAACCATATTTGTTTTGCCAGCATGGATAGCGGAAAAATAACCGTAGTATCTTCGACTCAGATTCCTCATATTGTCAGAAGAGTGGTAGGGCAGGCCCTTGGAATTCCGTGGGGAAGTGTCCGCATAATCAAGCCATATATTGGAGGCGGTTTTGGAAATAAGCAGGATGCCTTATATGAGCCTCTTTGCGCATACCTTTCAACAGCAGTGGGAGGACGGCTGGTCAAGCTTGATGTGACCCGCGAAGAAACCTTTGTAAGCAACCGTACAAGACATGCCATCCGCAGTCATATCATCAGCTGGGTGCGCCCTGACGGTACTTTCGCCGCACGGAAGCTTGAGTGTTTTTCCAATCAGGGAGCTTATGCTTCTCACGGACATGGTATTGCAGCAAAGGGTATGAATGCTTTTCCACAGTTATATCCCTGTGAAAATGTAGAATGCGATGCCTATACGGTATTCACCAATTTGCCTGTGGCAGGTGCCATGCGCGGCTATGGTATTCCTCAGGCCATGTTCCCTGTGGAAAGCCAGTCCGATGACATTGCATTAAAAATAGGCATGGATCCGGTGGAATTCCGTCGGAAGAACCTGATGCCAGTAGGCTTTGTAGAGGGCTTCTCTAAAAATGAAAACTTTTATGATACCTTTAACCAGTGTCTGGATAAGGGAAAAGCCTATATTGATTTTGACCGGAAAAGAAAGGAATATGCCAATCAGACCGGACCAGTCCGCAAAGGAGTGGGCTGTGCGGTATTCTGGTATAATACTGCAGTCTGGCCAATCAGTCTGGAAACCTCTTCCTGCCGGATGGTCATGAACCAGGATGGCTCAATACAGCTTCAGCTTGGTGAGACAGAGATCGGCCAGGGCGCTGACACTGCTTTTGGCCAGATGGCAGCAGATACCCTTGGAATACCTTTTGAAAAGGTTCACGTGGTTTCCTGTCAGGACACGGATATTACTCCTTTTGGAACCGGTTCCTATGCTTCCAGACAGACTTATGTAGGAGGCTTTTCTATCAAGCAGACGGCCCTTTTATTAAAAGAGAGAATTTTACTATATGCTCATGAACTGACCCGTATGCCTGTCTTTAACCTGGATATCAGGGATGGAAAGATCGTAAGAACCACAGATGGAAGAGAGCTTATGACCATAGACGAATTGGCAACTGAGGCTCTTTACAGTACGGCCAACAGCCAGCATCTGACCGCTGAAAGCACTTATCAGATCAAATCCAACGCTTATTCCTTTGGCTGCTGCTTTGCCGAGGTTGAGGTAGATATTCCCATGTGTAAGGCAAAGCTGGTGGATATTATCAATGTCCATGACTGCGGTCAGCTGATTAATCCGGCACTTGCCGAGGCACAGGTCCATGGAGGAATGAGCATGGGAATCGGTTATGCTCTTTCTGAACAGCTACTCATTGATGAGAAAACAGGCAGGACCTTAAATGACAACCTGCTGGATTATAAATTGTCTACTACTATGGATCATCCCCATCTGGAGGCGCAGTTTGTGGAAAACTACGAGCCTACCAGCGCATTTGGTACAAAATCTCTGGGCGAGCCTCCGGCGTGTCCAGTAGCTCCGGCCATCCGCAACGCCATTTTAAATGCAACAGGTGTGTCCATGTACCAGATACCCATGA
>JAEWRS010000554.1 GCA_023398855.1 Bacillota bacterium | reverse complement strand
CTCCCGCTATACAAAGAGTGGTGGTAAGCGGCAGAGAAGAGAACAGCTATCTAAACCCGGAAGGGGTCCAGGTCCAGCTCATCAGCCTTTTAAGCAGCAACAGCATGATTGAGTCGGTGTTTATGGTCAACCGGGACGGGACCTGCCATACGGTATATGCTTATGGAGTAAGACCAGAGAAGAACCTGTCTGATTTTCTTACTGATTACGGAACCATTGATGAAATTACCTGGCTTCCCACTTGTCAGAGCCCATTTTTGCAGCAGCAGGATGTGATTCCTATTGTAATACCCTTATCAACCCTGATCCCTGGCGATAACGTGGTGATTACCACAAAGGGAGAAGAAGTGGCAACCAGGCTGGTGGTTTTGCTGAACCTGCAGAAGTTTCAAAGCAGACTATCCTTATCCAATGCCAATTACTTTGAACGTTCTTATTTTGTGGTTAATTCCAAGGGTAATAACATCAGTCTTAAAAACCCCCTTTCCATGAACATGGTTCTGGAAAACCAGGGTTTTATCAATGGAGTAAGAGAAAACAACAAGGATACCCTGATCCGCCGGATTGCAGATCTTCCTGACAATATCATTTATTCCCAGATGCTTCCCTTTTCAGATCTCCAGCTTATCAGTGTTCTTTCAAAGGAATCATTAAACAGGAAAATCGCTGCCATGAATCAGTTCATTGTTCTTATGGGAGGAGCTGGTCTGATATTTTCCGTTGCATTCTCTGCTCTTTTATCAAAGTTCATCACATCGCCTTTGGAACGGCTTATGGAGAGTATCCGTCAGATTCAGGAGAATCATTATGACGAGCCATACAAGACAAAATATAACGATGAAATCGGTCAGCTGAATGGGGCTGTCAATTCCATGTACAGCACCATTCAGTCTCAGATCAGCCAGATTAAGGAAGATGAACATGAGAAATACCAGCTGGAGATACAGCTTCTGGCTGAACAGATTAATCCTCATTTGCTTTATAATACATTGGAAGGCATTAACCTTGAAGTTTTGAACAACCACACCCTGGTGGCCTCCGCTATGATCAATAATCTTGGGACTTTTATGCGCATTGGCCTGAATTATGGGGATGAACTCATCATGATCAGAAATGAAATTACGCACGTAGAAGCCTATATCAATATCATGAACCACAGGACAAATAAGTCCATCTCTTTCCAGTATTCTGTTGAAGAGGGACTTATGGAATACCGGATTTTAAAGTTGATTTTGCAGCCGCTGGTGGAAAACTCCATTAAGCATGGTTTTCGGGAAGAAAAGTGGGGAGAGGCAGTTTGCATTCCTTCCATTGATGTGCGTTTTTACCGGAAAAAGAGCTGGATTGTGATAGAGGTCATTGATAATGGGTGCGGCATTGATATTGATAGGGCCCGTGATTCCATCTGCCGGGCAGAGCCTGCAGGAGGTCAGCATATCGGACTTCATAATGTTTATACAAGATTAAAAATATATTATGGAGAAGCGGAGATGGATTTTCAGACCATTCCGTTTTTCCAAAATAGTGTGGTGATCCGCATTCCGGATAAAAAGGATGTATAAGAAAGGTGTCCCAATAGCCGATTAATGGCTTAAGGGATGCCTTTTTATTGCATAATTAGGGGTCCGCAGCGGAACAATGTTTAAAAGTGTTACATGAATCATGGAAAATGTCATGTCATATTGAAACAGGAATGGTTAGAATAATAGCATCAAGGCAATGTGTTATGAAACGTTTAGAAAGGAGTAGGTTATGAAAAAAAGAGCTTTAAGTTTTATGATTGCAGGAGTCCTGGCTGCTGCATCACTGACAGGCTGTTCCGGTGGAGGAGGCACAGCTGGAACAACTGCAGCCCAGAACCAGACAGGAGGGGCAGGAGAGTCCAAGGAGAATACAAAAGCAGCGCCGGCAGGTGAAACTGTGATCAAAGTATGGACCAACGACCGCCATGATTCTGAGTATGTGGATCAGAAGATCAATGAATTTAACGAAACCAATGACAAGGGTATTAAAATCGAGATGACTGTGGTTACTGACGATTATGCAAATATGCTTTCCATGGCATATTCCTCCGGAACAGCACCTGATATTGCTGGCATTAGTGCTGGTCAGAGCGGCTTTGATTTAAAGACCTTTGCGGATGCAAAAATCCTGGAGCCGATCAATGACAGAATTACAGACGCAGAATATGAAAAGGTGACAGAAGCCAATAAGCTTCAATACGAAGGCATCAACATGATCAACGGCAATGTATTCTGGATTCCAACCGGCATGAGAAGCGGCGTGAGAATGGAGTACAATAATGATCTGGTAGCAGCAGCAGGTGCTGCTGAATTTCCAAAAACATTGGATGGAGTCATTGACCTTGCTAAGAAGGTAACCGATAATGGCGGCGGAAAAAGCTATGGTATTGCCTTTACCTCAAGTGTTCCCTTCATCCGTTGGATTGAAGGTACTTGCGAGACAAGCGGAATCTACCGGTATGATTATAAAAACGGTAAATTTAATTTTGACGGTTATAAACCTGTGATTGAAAAGAGCAACCAGCTTTTTAAAGACAACAGCGTTCTTCCAGGATCTGTATCCCAGGGGGTTGACGCCATGAGAGCACAGTTTGCTGAGGGGGCATTTGCTCTCTGGGGAAATGCATCTCAGGAGGCAGGCGTATTTACCGACCAGTTCCCTGTAACCAAGTTTGACTGGAAGGTATCTACCGTTCCAACGCTAGACGGAGAAGTAAAGGGTGCTTTGACCATTCAGCCACAGAAGGGGTATATGATGCTTTCTTCTTCCAAGAATAAAGATGCCGCATGGGAAGTTATCAAATTCTTTTCCAGCGAAGATTTTTTAAAGGGTTATTTAGAAGGAGGCTATTGTCTTCCGATCTCCAGCTATATGAGTGGAAAAATTGATTCATCTAAAACCGGAAGACTGGCAGATTTTAAATTACAGGACTATGAAAGTGTCTATCCGGCAGTACCGGCAGTTGCAATTCAGGGCGATGATTATGTGGCAACTCTCTGGAATGCCATATTAGGCAATGTCAGTGCTGATGAAGCCATTGCTGATTTAAATAAGAGATACAACGAAGCGCTTGACAATGATGTGAGCATGGGCAAGATTAAAAGACTTATGATTAAGGACTTTGACCCGATGCATCCAAATGCAGGAACCATTGAGTACTTAGATAAATAAGTGCAGAGAGCAAAGGGGCTGTTTTTAGAAAAACTAAAAGCAGCCCCTGTTTTAAAGAAAGGTGACATTGCTCATGAAAGAAAAATTAAGCTTTGGGGAACGATGGAAGCGGGCAGGCAGCAGAGGAGATTTTGCTTCTGTTTTGATGCTGCTCCCGGCAGTGTTTTTGCTGATAGTGATATCTATTTACCCTTTCTGCTGGCTTTTCCGGTATATTTTTTATGATTACAACGGATTTACCGCTTACTATATAGGATTTAAAAACTTTACCAGAATGTTTCAGGATGCCATTTTCTGGCGCAGTGTTCTTCATACCTTTGAATATGCGGTGATGAAGCTTGCGATCATCATACCGTTATCCCTTCTTCTGGCAGTTTTGTTAAATCAAAAGATCAAGGGGAGCGGGATCTTCCGGGGTATTTATTTCATGCCAACGGTTATTAGCTCCGCGGTCTACAGCCTGATATTCGGCTTTATATTTGCCGTATAC
>JAEWRS010000546.1 GCA_023398855.1 Bacillota bacterium | reverse complement strand
TTAATTACTACGGTATTATGCATCATATCACCTCTTATCCTAGTTAATCGCGAATGTTGACCTTCGCTGCATCCAGGGCGCCGGCATTTATAATGGATTCTAAGTCCGTGTAGCCGTAATAATACTTGTAGACGTTTTTCGCAATATTGGCGGCGTTGGATGATGAATAGCCATACGGAATATTCACGGTAACACAGATTTCCGGATTGTCATATGGCGCATAAGAAATAAAAAATGCGTGATTAGGTTTGTTGCGGGCTTCCTGAGCGGTACCGGTTTTACCGGCAATCTCCACTTCAAGATCCGAAAACAATTTTTTACTTGAACCACTTGTAATCACTTCTCTCATTCCCTGTTGTACAGTATCCCACGTGGAGGCCGCCGCGTCAATATGAGAAGAAATCTTAGGGGTATAATCTTGTATCAGATTACCTTCAGAATCCGTTGTCTTATCCAATAAGCTCAGTTCAAACACTGTTCCCTTGTTTGCAATGGCAGAAACATATCTGGAAAGCTGGACATTTGTATAAGCATGGCTTCCCTGTCCCATGGCAGAACGTTCTGGTGCTTCTTTGGAAATCTGAGGATCCAGCTCTGCGATTTCCACTCCGGATTTGTGATCCAGCCCAAACATGGACGCGTATTTTCTCAAAGTATCCAATCCCAAATCAGGAGAATAGACTCCATTGGCATCCATTGACAAACGGTGTCCCAGATCAGCAAAGAAAAAGTTGCAGGAATTTTCAATTCCTCCTACAATATTTAAGGGACCATGCTGCCCGGAATAGATCCAGCATTTTATAGGAGGTTCCACATCCGTATAAATACCTGTGCAGTTTATGGTTTCATCTGTTGTGACAGCATGCTCTTCCAGAGCAGCCACTGCTGTAATCGGCTTAAACGTAGAGCCAGGCGCTTTTCTCGTCTGAGTGGCATTGTTGTACAGCGGAAGTGACAAATCCGCTTGCAGCTGGCTGAAATAGGCTCCATCGCCAATCCGATTGTTGTCATAGCCTGGATAGGATACCAATGCAAGCACCTCTCCTGTTTTATCGTTTGTAACCACCACGCCTGCATTACATGGATTTAAGGCCAGCTGGGCCGGTGTAATTTCCAGGGTTGACAGTTTTTTTATCAGAAAAGTATATGCATCGCCGGTAGCTCTAAGTTCTGCAGCATCCGTTCCATTGTCAGTTAAAACTCCCTGGTCGTATAATGCAAGACATAACTCCTGCCCTGTGATGATATCGTCATTGATCAGATACCGGTATATTTTTTTTGTAAAATTACGGTCATCCTTTAACTTTTCCAGTACATAGTCAATAAGAGCTTTGAAGGTGTCATCTGCGCTGGAATATTTGGATCCGGTTTCCAGCTTGGTTGTGTCTACCCAGCCGTTGGCTATTCCATAATATAAATAGTCCCTTAAGCTGATTTCATCAGCCTTCCAAGCCTGATACTCCGGGCTGGAGGTATCGATTGCGTCCTCTTTGATGATTCCCACCGTTGGGCCGGAAAGATAGGTATATATATAAAACATATACGCTTTCATATCTTCCGACAGATCTTTCATGACCGTGGCATGAGTACTCATCAGTTCATTATTTAAGTTACTAAAAATCTGCTGTTGGGAAGACATATATTTCCTGTATATGTTTTTTTCTGTCTCAGAGGAGTCTGCTTCTTCCAGTTCCTTCAGGGAAAGGACATTATTGTTGATCAGCTGATAATACGCATCCTTGACCGGAATCTTCATATTGGAACCATCGGTAGTACTGCCTGCCTGATAATCACCGTTAACAATGGTTTTAATGAGAACTCCTGCCAATGACTGTTCAATTAAGTGGTAAATACCTTTTTGAAGATCAGCATTTACGGTTAAATATACATCATTTCCAGCAGAAGCATCGGTTTCATCCTTTGTTTCGCGGATCCTGCCTACGCTGTCCTTGTAAATCGTTTTCTTCCCTTTTGTTCCCTGAAGCTCATGCTCCATGGTGTATTCAATGCCTGCCCTGCCGACAGTGTCATTGATATCATAATCTTCTTTCTTCTTCTGAAGGCCTTCTAACTGGTCTTCCGGAACTTTTCCGGTGTAGCCGATAACTGGTGCAAAGGGGGTGCTGTCATTATAAGCGCGGATGGTGGTTTCTTCCACATTCACTCCCTGCATTTCACCAATGTGTTCCAGAATATCTGCCACTGTTTCGTCTGATACCTGACTGGCAACTGTAGTAGCTTCGTATTTTCGGTAGGACATAAGGCGAAGGGCATACTTAATATTAATAATATCAAGCGCTTCCTGATCTTTCAGGGTAATGGCCTTTCCATCCTGATCTTTTATTTCTGCAAGTCCACTGTCCTCACAAGCCCATTCAAACAACTCGCGGGCACTTAAATTAGATGGATAACCCCCCTTTTCATTGTCTAAGTCTTCCACCTTTTTCAGACCGTAATAGTCTCTTAAAAAACGTTTTCTGGCAGATTCAGAGGAAGATGTATAAACCATATCACCGTTGGGATCAATGGCAATTTCAAATTTGCCCTGTACGGTTTCCCCGTGCTTTTCCAGGATCTGCACCAGTCTTAGGTACATATTGTTTCTGGCGGCTGAGTTCTTATAAACTCCTGTATCCTGCACCGTAACAGAATAAGCCAGCTTATTATATGCAAGGACTTTTCCATTCCGGTCAAAGATATTGCCTCTTGTGCCAGCTGTTGTAATCGTCTGTTCCGTAAGCTGCATATATTCGTTAAGTGCTTCTTCGCCATTGACGATCTGCATGTTGAAGAGTTTATTTATTAGTCCCGCGTACATAAAAAAGCAGATGATTCCAAGAATAAAGAGTCGTGAAGTTACTGCTTTTTTAAAAGACTCCTTTATGATGTCTAACAAATCACTAAACAATAGCCGAATCACCTCTTTTTCCCATTTCTTCCAAGTGACGGTTCAAAATCAGGAATACCCGATAAAGAAGCAGAGTTGTAACAACAGTAAAAATGATTTCAGGAAGTATCAGATTAATGAAATAATATCCCACTCGAATCTTCTGGCGGATCAGGAACCGGAAAACATAAATATACAGATTGTAAGCCAATTCATTTAGTACGCTCAGAATTAAAGGCAATGTAACGTAATCTTCATAATAGTATTTTGTGCAGATTCCATTGACATAACCAACATAGATGAATATCAGGGTGTAAAAGCCAAAAGGTCCGCTGTAAAACAAATCCATGAGAAGCCCGGCTAAAAGCCCGTAATACATCCCAGCCTCTTTTCCATGCATAAAACCAAAGGAAAATGTGAGGATCAGGAGCAGGTTTGGTGAAGCTGATAAAAACGGCAGCAACGGAAAAAGGCAGTTTTGAATGGTAAATGCCATAATAATCATCAGCACATTAAAAAATATCCGTCTCATATCGCTCCTTTCATTATGATTGTCCATGTTATTTGGACATAAAGGTATACCCGCAGGGTGTTTCATTATGATTGTCCATGTTATTTGGACATAAAGGTATACCTGAAGGGTGTTTCATTATGATTGTCCATGCTATTTGGACATAAAGGTATACCCGAAGGGTGTTTCATCATTATTGTTCTGTTGTTTCTGCTTCAGAGGAAGTTGTAGCTGCAGGAAGTGTTTCCTCCGGAGAGGCCGCCGCATCCTCCTTCATCATGTCGGATTTCAGTTCCGTTATTACTATAACCTCCTGCAGGCTGTCAAACTTTGCTGCAGGTATCAAATATCCTGATTTGGTAACGTTGTTGGTGTCATTGGTAATCTCAGAAGCATATCCAACCAGAATTCCGGGCATGAATACTGAACTGATGTTGGAAGTTACGATCTTATCTCCGTCTTTTAAATCGCTTTCCTTTAACACATTGGTAATTCTCAGCCGTCCTTCTTTAAAAAGGGTTAAGTCACCGGCAACGATACAACTGTTTCCCGACTGCATAGCCATGCCGCTGACACGGCTGGAATCATCAATGATGGATCGGACAGTGGCATAATTAGCTCCTACATCAGTGACTAAGCCAACCAGGCCTCCCCCAGCCATAACATTCATATCAGGGGAAATTCCGTCTTTTGAGCCTTTATCAATGCGGAACACCTGAAACCAGTTGCTGGAATCGTTAGCAATGACCCTGGCGCCCCCCTTATTATACTGGCTGTACTCCTGATCCAGACTGTAAAGCTGACGAAGCCGCCTTAATTCAAACTCCTCAGACTGAAGCCTGGTATTTTCCTCAGTCAACTGGGTGATAATTTCCTTCATCTCTTTGTTTTCTTTCATCGCATTATGAAGCTTAGTATAATCAATAATTTCATCATAAATGGCCGAGCCAACCGCATTGACTCCCGATTGCACCGGAATCAGGACATATCCCACCCCGGTCCGAAGGGGCGTCAGCCATTCATCACGAATGGAAGTCAGCCCAATCAACAGGACACAAAATACCGTTAAAGCAATAAGAACATATTTGCTGCGCTTTGATTCCATCTATAAAATTCCCCGTTCCTTTAAACTGATATAGGAGTTATCTCCTATGATAATGTGGTCCAACAGCCGGATACCAACCAGATCGCCCGCTTCCTTTACTCTGCGGGTGAAATTTAAGTCTTCTTTGCTGGGAGACGGATCTCCGCTTGGATGATTATGGACCATAACCAGACTTACTGCATGATATTTCATAGCCTCAATGAAAATCTCTCTGGGAGAAACCGCGGAAGCATTCACCGTCCCCTGAGAGATCATAATGTCCCTTATGAGGGCTCCTTTTGTATTCAGGAGGGCAATAGAAACGATCTCCTGTTCTTTATGGCGCATGTCTTCCACAAAGTAATTTACAATATCAATGGGACTGGAAAATGATGTCCAATGAGAATGAGCAGTTCTTTTCCAGATCCTCTTAGAAAGCTCTCCAACACATAAAAGCTGGGCACCTTTGACAGTACCGATTCCCTTAACTGACATAAGTTCCTGCATGGAAAGATGCAAAAGCCCTAAAATACCCTCTTTGGGATAATTTAAGGCTAGTATCTTCTGTGCAAGAGCCAGGGAATTGCTCTCCGTGGAACCTGTGCGGATAATTATAGATAAAAGCTCCGCGTCGCTTAAGCCTTCCGGCCCTTTTTTCAAACACTTTTCATAGGGCCTTTCATCCATAGGGATGTCTTTCATGGTTATTCGTTTCATATGCCTCCTGACAGTTACTCTCCAGGCACGTTTAGAAAGGACATATAAAGGACAAAGCGGATATTTCCAATCCACTATGCTTTTTGCTTATGAACGCTGAGGCTCAAATTAACCGATACGTAATGAGGGCCGCCGCCACTCCAAGGATGCCAGCCATGGTGATTTTTATATTGATGCCAAAGGTGATTACCAGTATTCCGAAATTGATTACCAAAGGAGTATTAAATCCAAATGCTTGTCCCGCGTTCAGCCAGGACAGCCATGGGATTCCCTGGGCCAGATCTCCGATAAAGCCTCCCAAAACCACGCCAGCCAACATAAGGAGAAGCAGTACCCAGCAGTTTTTGTATTTCATCTGCTATGTTACCCCTTTTGGTTTTCTGACAAAATTGTCCATACCTATCAAATTATTCTAACATAGTTTTCCAGTTGTGTATACCGTTTTTTGCAATTTGATTCCAGGGACCAGGCCTCAAAACAAGACACGGTATTTGTCCTGTATGAAAAGAAACAAAAATAATTTTATATCTGGATCAGTCCTGCATCAAGAAGCTTTTGTACTGACATCAATATTCCCAATTTTGCGTGATACCAGGTGAGGCCTCCCTGAAAATAAACAGCGTAAGGCGGTTTAATTGGACCGTCCGCACTCAATTCAATGGATGAGCCTTGTACAAAAGCACCTGCAGCCATGATGACAGGAGCATCATAACCGGGCATATCCCAGGCTTCTGGTGTAACAAAGCTGTCAACAGGGGCGGCCGCCTGGATTCCCTGGCAAAAGGCAATGACTCCTTCCGGTTTTCCGAAGGTTACAGCCTGTATAATGTCATGACGGGACTGTGTACCGTCAGGAACAACGGAAAATCCCAGCTTTTCATAGATGTTGGCAGCAAATACTGCACCTTTTAAAGCACCTGCGACCACGGTAGGTGCCAGGAATAATCCCTGAAAAAAGGACTGGTTAAGGCCCAAGGTAGCTCCTACCTCCTTTCCAAGACCAGGGGCTGTAAGCCGGTAGGAAGCCCGGTCAACGCAATCAGCTTTCCCTGCAATATAACCGCCGATAGGGGCAATCCCTCCGCCTGGATTTTTTATAAGAGAACCTACCACCATGTCAGCCCCCACATCGGAAGGCTCGATTCTTTCAACAAATTCCCCGTAACAGTTATCAACCATACAGATGACATTTGGCTTCAGCTTCTTAATGAAGGCTATCAACTCCCCAATTTGGGAAACGGAAAAGGTAGGACGGGTATCATAGCCTTTGGAACGTTGGATAGTGACCAATTTTGTCTTCTCATTCACCGCTTTTTCTATGGCATCATAGTCAAAGGTCCCATTGGCAAGAAGATCCACCTGCCGGTATACTACTCCATATTCTTTTAATGATCCCACACTGTCCCTGATTCCGATCACTTCCTCCAGGGTATCATAGGGCTTTCCAACCGGTGAAAGAAGTTCATCGCCAGGGCGGAGATTACCGGAAAGGGCTACGGTCAGGGCATGAGTTCCACTGATAAGGTTTGGCCTCACCAGCGCACTTTCTGTGTGAAATACACTGGAATAAACTGCTTCTAATGTGTCACGGCCCAGATCATTATAACCATAGCCAGTGGTTGCTGCAAAATGGATGTCACTGACACGGTTTTCCTGCATGGATTTAATAACCTTCATCTGATTGTATTCGGCCGTATCATCAATCTCCTTAAACCGGTCTTTTAAGGCTTCTTCGATTTCATTTCCCAAATTCAACACCTGACTGCTGATTCCCAGGCTTTCATACATTGCTTTCAATTCCATGATTTATTATTCTCCAATCCGTATATCTCATTTGTGTCCTGTAATATCTTTGACAATACCTGATTCAGATCATGGTTAAAATCAGGAAGATTCAGCCATCTTACATCCCGTTCCCGCTTAAACCAAGTGATCTGGCGCTTTGCAAAATGCCTGGTATCCCGCTTCAGCACATAAATGGCTTCTTCCAGTGTGTACATTCCCTGTAAATAATCCAGAATCTCCTTATACCCGAGGCCCTGCATGGAAACCATATCCCTGGATAAACCCATGTCTTTCAAGTGCATTACTTCTTCCACAAGCCCCTGTTCAACCATTAAATCCACGCGCCGGTCTATTCGCTCATAGAGGAGGTTCCGGTCTGTATTTACTA
>JAEWRS010000540.1 GCA_023398855.1 Bacillota bacterium | reverse complement strand
GTGGGAGTGTGGGTCAATATGCCATGAAACCAGTCGTTTGATTCTATAGAAAGATTCATGGAGCGGTCAAACGGGATATTGTGGCTGAATAAGCACTTTTTAAACCCTTCCAAAACCATTTCTGAACGGAAGCTGTTTTCCTTTGTCAGACATTTCAGCTTGGTATGACCTTGGTGAACCAGGTTTTCTGCTGCTGTATAACCCATAGCTGCATAGTCAATAGAATAGGAGAGAGGGTCCTCTCTGCTGTTAATACAACAAACCTCTATCCCCTGTTCTTCAAAATAATGCTTATGATCCAGACTGTTTCTGTTCACTGGTTCCCATATAACTCCATCCACATGATTTTTGCAAAGAGATGTGATATTTTTCAGTTCATATTCCGGGTTGTCTAAGCTGTCGCAGACTACAATGCCATAGCCGCTTTTCTGTGCCTCAGCGATCATGCCGTTCATTAATTGACCTGTCTTGCCCGTGGATTTAAGGAGCAGGCCGAATAAAAAGGTTTTTGTCTCCGGATTACTTTTAACAGTACTGTAGGGAGTGTAATGATAGTCTTTTACTATTTTAAGAACACGGTCTCTTGTTTCAGGACTTATGTTTTTGTCTTTGTTGTTGACTATTTTTGATACGGTTGATATTGAAACACCGGCTAATTGGGCGATTTCTTTGATTGTCATATGGGTTTCCCCTCCCCCTGAATTTGATATTTATAACAAATGGATCATATGATTATGTTAATTATGGGATGAATATTTGAATTTGTCAATGAATAAAACAAAAGTAATGGGTAAAGTGATTAAGAAAAATAGTTTATTAAAATATTTTTTTGTGCAAAAGTACTTGACTTTCTGTTTTCAGGATGGTAGCATGGGTTTATAAGAAATGCAGATAAAGTGCTTTTTTATTTTTTAAATAAAAGGAAAAACGTTTTACCAAATGAAAGGTAAGATGGGAACCTTTTACAATATATTTAATATGGAGGTATTTCAATGAAAAAAAGATTTTGGAGCATTATGATGACAGCAGCGCTGACCGTGTCGCTGGCTGGTTGTTCCGGCGGGGCAGGAGCAGCAAAGGAAACTGGGAAAACGGCAGAGACTACGACACAGGCTGTTTCAGAGAATGGGGCGGCAAAGGAAAAGGATAAGGCAGGGACCGGAAAAAGAGTTTGTATTGTGTATTCCGGAAATTTAGGGGACAAGTCCTACAATGATTCCTGCAATGAAGGGGCAAAAGAGGCAGCTGCAGATTTTGGGGTAGAAATTAAAAATCTGGAGGGTACCTCTGCAGAGGAATGGGAAGCTAACTTTTTATCTGCCTGTGAAGATGGTTATGATCTTGTAATCTGCTCTTCCTCTAACTTTGAAGAGTACATGAAAGAGCATTGCGCCAGTTATCCCAATGTGAAATTCGCTATTATTGACACTACAGTAAAAGGCGATAATATCGTATCCATCAGCTTTGCACAGAACCAGGGTTCTTTCCTGGCAGGTGCAGCAGCAGCCATGTTTACCCAGAAGACAGATATTGAAGGGGTGAACCCTGATAAGATCATTGGCTGGGTAGGCGGAATGGATATTCCGGTTCTTCATGATTTCTTCACCGGTTATGAGCAGGGAGCAAAATATATTGACCCGGATATCCAGGTTCTTCAGTCTTTTGCCGGAACATGGAATGATCCGTTAAAGGGAAAAGAACTGACACTGGCACAGTATGACCAGGGCGCTGATATTGTTATGAACGTTGCTTCCGGCACTGGCCCTGGAATCCTGGAAGGAGCAAAGGAAGCAGGGAAATATGCCATTGGTGTGGATTTAAACCAGGACAATGACCAGCCAGGAAGCATACTTACTTCCATGGTAAAACGTGTGGACACAGCCTGCTATCTGGCAATCCAGTCAGTGGTTGAAGATACATTTAAGGGAAATTCCACTTCTTATCTGACCATTAAGGAAGAAGGAGTAGGTCTGACCGATTTCAGCGTGATGAAAGATCATTTGGGAGACAAATTCCCGCAGGATATTGTAGATAAAATTAAAGAGCTGGAAGAGAAAATTGTTTCAGGAGAAATCGTGGTAGAAAATTATACCGGTTTTGGTGCAAACAAATAACAGTAGCAAAAAAATGGAGAATGGTTTGGATTTCCTGAGACCCCTCGGGTTTCCAAACCATTTTTAATCAGAAGGAGCAGGAGAAGGCTCCGGATAAGGGAAAGCGGGTGAAAGTTTGAGTGACTATGTTATAGAGATGAAGGACATTGTAAAGTCATTCGGAAATGTTCATGCGGTAAAGAATGGACAATTCACTTTAAAAGCGGGTGAGATCCATTCTTTGATCGGAGAGAACGGAGCCGGAAAATCTACCATGATGAAGCTGCTTTATGGTATGTATCCCATTGATGAAGGCAAGATCAGCATTCATGGAGTGAATATCCCGTCCATGACTCCTAAAACTGCCATTGAAAAAGGAATTGGAATGGTGCATCAGGAATTTATGCTGGTCAATGAGCTGACTGTTCTGGAGAATATTATATTGGGCTTTGAGCCCCGCCATGGTATTACCATTGATTTTGAAAAAGCCAGAAAAACGGTAGAGCAGTATGTCAACCAATATGGAATGGATATCCAGCTTGGGAAAAAGATCAACCAGATAACCGTGGGAGAAGCACAGAGGGTGGAGATTATCAAGACCTTAACAAGGGGAGCTAATGTGATCATTCTGGATGAGCCTACGGCGGTTTTAACACCTCAGGAAACGAAACAGCTTTTCGTGATCCTTGAGAACTTGAGAAAAGACGGTAAATCCCTGGTCTTTATTTCACATAAGCTGAATGAAGTGATGGAAATATCCGACCGGATCAGCGTCATGCGGCAGGGAAGCTATATGGGAAGCGTGAATAAGGA
>JAEWRS010000452.1 GCA_023398855.1 Bacillota bacterium | reverse complement strand
ATTTGAGGATCATCGCCGGTGAGCATAACTATTTTTCGTATGCCACGGGATTTTAACGCAGCTATGGCTGCCTTGCTGTCCTCTTTAATTTCGTCTGAAATCACCACACACCCGGCATACACTTCACCAATTGCAACATAGACCTTTGTTCCTGTTTCAGCCGCTTCTTCAAAGGAAATACCATTGATATTCATTAATCTGTGATTGCCTGCAAGAAGAATCTTTTCATCCATACAAACCCTGATGCCGTGTCCGGATATTTCCTCATAGTCTGTCAGGTGCTCTTTATCGACCTGCTTCCCGTATTCCTTCATAATGGAAAGACCAATGGGATGATTAGAAAATACCTCAGCATTTGCTGCAAGCGCTAATAGCTGTTGGTCTGTAAACCCGTCTGCTGGGAGCAGCTTTGTGACTTTGAACACGCCCTTGGTCAATGTTCCGGTTTTATCAAACACAACGACATCCAAATTTCCCAATGCTTCTAAATAGTTGCTGCCCTTGACCAGTACGCCCCGTCTGGAAGCGCCTCCAATGCCTCCGAAGAAGCCAAGAGGAATAGACACAACCAGAGCGCAGGGGCAGGATATAACAAGGAAAATCAGCCCGCGATTAACCCAGTCACCCCAGATACCGTGAAAGAACAGAGGCGGAATTATTGAAATAAGTGCCGCCAAAACGACCACCACCGGTGTATAGTAACGAGAAAAGGTTGTCATAAAATTTTCAGTGGGCGCTTTGTTGCTGGACGCATGTTCCACAAGATCAATGATCTTTGCCACTGTAGACTGTCCGAACTCTTTTGTTACCTGAATCGTAAGCACACCATTTTGATTGATACAGCCGGACAGCACTTCATCAGATACCGATGCTTTGCGGGGAACTGATTCTCCTGTCAGCGCCTTTGTATCCAGCATGGCCTCGCCTTCAACAACAACGCCGTCCAAAGGAATCTTTTCTCCTGGCTTTACAACAATAATGTCCCCAACTGAAACTGTTTCAGGTGATACCTGGATCACCTCCCCGTTCTGCATGACATTGGCAAAATCCGGGCGGATATCCATCAGATCTGCGATGGATTTTTTGGAACGCCGTACAGCAAGACCTTGCACGTACTCGCCAATTTGAAAAAACAGCATAACACCCACTGCCTCGGCAGCATCCCCAATGAGAAATGCACCAATGGTTGCAATGGCCATAAGGAAATTTTCATCAAATATCTGACCCCTCAAAATATTTTTAACGGCTTTCAGGACAATTTCGCCGCCTAAAATGATATATCCTATTACAAAAACAGCAAGCAATACATTGCTGTTGATATGAAATCCATACTGCAGCACCATTCCAAAAGCAAAGATGACAGCACCTATGATAAGCGTTGTGATTCCTCTCTCACCATGATCGTGGTCATGATCGTGGTCATGTCCGCCGTCAGCGCTGTGATTCTTCTCTTTTTCGGTTACAACAATTCCTGGTTCCAGCCGCTCTATTATTTCGCGGATCTTTGGCAGCATATCTTCTTGTTCGTCTGTAAACTCCACTTTTAACGAAGCAGTCATTAAGGTAACGGTGGCATCGGCTACGCCGTCCAGCCTTTTCACCGCTGCTTCAATTTTGGCTGCACAGTTTGCACAGTCCAATCCCTTTAGTGTATATTCCCTTTTCATAGATCCTTCCTCCATTTATTTAATTGTTGAACAACTATTCAACTGTTTGGATAAAAAAAGAGCTTGTTATTCATGGATATGTTCAAACCCTTTTTCAAATATATCTTTTACATGATCATCGGCAAGTGAATAATATACTTCTCTGCCTCTTTTTTCAAAACACACCAGATTGGTCAACCGGAGAGATTTCAGATGATGAGAGATTGCGGATTTCGTCATGTTCAAAAGCACGGCAAGATCACAAACGCACATCTCATGGCGGGACAAAGCCCACAATATTTTAATACGGGTGTTGTCTGAAAACATCTTATACAGATCAGCTAAATCCTTAAAATCTTTCCCATCAGGCATATCGCTTTTCACCAGGTGAATCACATCTTCATGTATGGCATCGCAATCGCAGGTAAAATTCATATCTTTTTTCATGTTATACCTCCTAATAGTTGAACACTCATTCAACTATTATCAGTATATGCCGTCTGCTTTCATTTGTCAACCAGGAATTTTTATACCTCCGATTAAAACAAATGATTTACCTGATGATGGAATACATTCTCATGTCCAGTACCACACCGTTTTTTACTGCATTATTTCTTAAAGTGCCCTCATATTCAAACCCCGCTTTTTCCAGTACACGGCAAGAAGCCGTATTATAGGAAAAGGGTTCGGCAAAAATACGAATAATATCTGTATTTTCAAAGATATAGCTGCAGACCTGTTTTACAGCACTTGTCCCTACTCCTTTTCCCCAGTATTTTTCAGAAATATAATATCCCATCTCCGCGGTTTTTGCATGTATATTATCCTTACGAAACACGCCAATGCTGCCAACCACCCTATCCTCCACTGCAATGGCAAAGGCATATGTTGTTCTCTTGTCGGAATTAAGCATAGCTGTAATATACTCTTTTGCATCCTCTGCCTCATAGGGATAAGGCAATCCATCTCTTAAATTATCAAGAACCTTTTTGTTATTTAATGCTTCCGCAAGGTCGGCGGCATCCTTTAGTCTCCAGCAGCGAATATCACATTCCATGTCCTGTTCTCCCTTCCCAGTCAAGGGTATATTCCCTTTTTATTATTGCATTTATTCTATCAGATAAACCAAAAACATACACAGAAATTCACTTTCAAATGATCTTTTCTTCACCTCTTATCTCTGCCTTGCAGCCCAATACGCCGGATACCACTTCTGAAACCACAGAGTAAACACCCCCATAAAAGCAGTGCAGACTGAATTAATAAGGCCTGTATAAGGAGATAAGCTTGTGCCCATAAGAACATATGTCCAAATCGCTGTTATAAGATATAAAATCCCCTAAGCAGCGGTCAATATCCGGTTCGTCCGCATAAAAAGCGGATTGTCAAATGCTTTTTCATTGCCATAGCTGTTGGCACTGTAATAGGCACGGCTGGCTAAGAGGCAGCTGCCTGTCAATGAGATTCTTCAGACAGCCGGGAACGCTGTAGTAATATAATGGAAAAGACCATATAATCACATCAGCCCCAAGGATTTTAGGGAGAATTCCGCTCATCATATCGTTTATTACACATGTTCCAGGTGTTTTATTCCAGCAGGAAAAGCAGCCCATACAGGGCCTGATATGGGATTTCCATACATCCAGAATTTCCGCTTCCTTCCAGCCTGCCCCTTCTAAAAATGCCCTGGCAAGCTTTAATGTATTGCTGTTTTCGCCCTTTGGTGAACCATTGATAACCAGTATGTTCATTCTTCTCTTCTTCCCCCTTTAAGACTTGCATTGCTTTTCCTCATGCCTGTTATGGAACTATTATGGGCAGCAGGTGCCGGACTATAATCACATTGTAACAGAAAATAATGGCCCCGTGCATCTAATCTGAATATTTTATTATTTTGTTCTTTTTTCCAGGCTGGTTTTCATATGCTTTCTTGTATGGCCATTAAGGGTACTTGTATAAGTTAATTGTTAAAAAACAACAAGAAAGCAGCTGCAAGACTGAATACAGTTGTATTTTTATTATAATTGTAGTAATATCAAACTTGACACAGGTTTCAAACCTTTATTTATTAAAACAACATTGTATGAGGATAATGAACATGATATTATGCATTGACACTGCTCCATGCAAGGTCTGAATCGGACGAAACAGTATGGAGCGGATCTAATTCGTCCGTTGGACTTTGCACTTTCCATGAATGTTATGAAATTTATGAAAGAGGAGCAAAGTCATGATAATAAAACTAAAAACAAATATAGAGGAACTTCGGTACTTCCTGATTTTATGGATCACACAATCTCTGTCGTCACTGGGAACTGCAATGACGAATTTTGCAGTGGTAATCTGGTCTTACCAGCAGCAGGGCTCGGCCCTTACCACCGCACTTTTGATGGTCTGCTCTTATGCGCCTTACGTCTTGCTGAGCATCTTTGCAGGAGCGCTGAGTGACCGTTGGAATAAAAAAGTGACCATGCTTGTCAGTGACAGCTTTGCAGCACTTTGTACCGTTTTTGTACTGGTTCTTTTGGTTACAGGCAGGCTTAAGGTCTGGCATCTATACCTGCTTAACACATGTAACGGATTGATGAACACCGTCCAGCAGCCGGCTTCTGATGTTGCCATAACCCTGCTGACGCCTAAAAAGTATTATCAGAAGGTAAGCGGAATGCGATCCTTTTCCCAATCCCTGATCACTGTGCTGACTCCTGTACTTGCCACTGCAATCCTTTCCTTTACAAGTATCCATTTTGTCATATTTTTTGATCTGATCACCTTTACCATTGCATTTATTGGGCTGCTGTTTTTTATTAAAATTCCAAAAATAGCGGAAAAGGAAGCGGAAAAGCGGGAAACTTTATTACAATCCGTAAAAAGCGGTATTCAATACCTTAAGAACAACAGGGGTATTCTGGATTTGATCCTGTTTCTGGCGGTGATCAACTTTACAGCATCCATATTCAGCGCTGCCTTACCTGCAATGCTGCTTTCACGGACTGGGGGCGGGGAATTTGCTCTTGGCATGGTCAACACTGCTACCGGAATTGCGACCATGTTGGGTAGTCTCATGGTTACCATTCTGCCGCCGCCAAAAAGCAGGGTCCGCGTCATCTGCAACTGCCTGCTTTTTTCCATGAGTACGGAAAACTTTATTCTTGCATTTGGCCGGAGCACCCCCATATGGTGTTTTGGAGCCGTACTTGGATGGATCTTTATTCCGGTTATGAGCGCCAACATGGATGTAATTTTCCGCTCAAGGATTCCTGTTACCATGCAG
>JAEWRS010000430.1 GCA_023398855.1 Bacillota bacterium | reverse complement strand
GTTCATCAGACAGGAGGATGATTTGTACCGGAAGTATACGGAAAATCATTTCCAGAGAGCCTATTCCCTTGATGAAGTGAAAATGGCAATGAAAGAGGCTGGCATGGATTTCGTAGCAGCTTTTGATGCTTTTACCAAGGAGCCTGTAAAGGAAAACAGTGAGAGAATTTATATTATAGCAAGAGAATGCGGAAAGGAATAATAAGATGGCTGATTATATTGTCAGAGCCACGGCAGGAGATCATCAGATCCGTGCCTTTGCGGCTACGACCAGAGAACTGGTGGAACAGGCAAGACAAGCTCATAATACAAGCCCTGTGGCAACGGCTGCTTTAGGCAGATTGCTGACTGCAGGAAGCATGATGGGTATTATGATGAAGGGGGAAGATGATTTACTGACCTTAAAGATTCAGGGAAGCGGCCCTATTGAAGGCCTTACGGTGACCGCTGATTCCAAGGCAAATGTAAAAGGCTATGTTTACAATCCAGGCGTCATGCTTCCTCCCAAGGCAGGAAAGCTGGATGTAGGTGGTGCGGTAGGAGAAGGAGTCTTAAGCGTTATTAAGGATATCGGCATGAAAGAACCTTATGTAGGACAGACCATACTGGTAGGCGGAGAGATTGCAGAAGACTTAACTTATTATTATGCCGCTTCGGAACAGACACCTTCATCGGTGGCACTGGGTGTTTTAATGAATAAGGACAACACAGTGAAACAGGCCGGCGGTTTTATGATCCAGCTTTTGCCGGGGGCATCAGAAACAGTCATTGACAGCCTGGAGAAGAAGCTGGGAGAGATAGTCCCGATCACAGAGCTTCTGGATCAGGGACATACACCGGAAACGATTCTTGAACACATTCTTGGAGAGTTTGGTCTGGAAATAATGGAGCAGGTACCCACCCGTTTCTACTGTAACTGCGATAAAGCCAGGGTAGAAAAAGCTTTGATAAGTATTGGAAAAAAAGAACTTCAGGAAATGATTGATGAAGGAAATACCATTGAAGTGAACTGTCATTTCTGTAATAAAAATTATGATTTTACGGTGGAAGATTTAAAAAGACTACATGAAAAATCATAAGAAAACTGACAGTGTCAAAAAGAGCCATCCAACCGGATGGCTCTAATCGTAATCATGTGAAACAATATAACTTCTTCCTATATTGAAAAAGGTACACTGATGAGTCAATGATTATATTTTGATAACGTTTGTAGCCTGTGGTCCTTTAGCTCCGTCTACCACATCGAACTCTACAGCAGCGCCCTCTTCTAAGGACTTGAAGCCGTCCATACTAAGGCCTGAGTAGTGAACAAATACATCGTTACCCTGTTCGTCGGAAATAAATCCGTAACCCTTTTGGTTATTAAACCACTTAACTGTACCTTTCATTAATGATACCTCCAAAATGAATAAAAAAATTGTACTATTACAGGATATCTGTAACCTCCCTAAGAATAGCATAAAAAGGGAAAGGTGTCAAACATTTTCCGCTTTAAAAAGAAAGAAATCTCTATGGCAAATTTAAGTTAAAATCAGTAGTAAAACAAGAGAAATTTGTGGTAAAATGGGAAGAGATTTTTTTAACAGGATGAGAAGGGGAAAGAAATGAAGTTTATAAATTTCTGGGGGCATTTTTGCACCATTAATATACACAAGGCCAGAGTCATGAAATACTGTTTTCGGGTGGGACTGATAAAACAGGGATTGCTTCATGATTTATCAAAATACAGTCTGGAAGAGTTCATACCCGGTGTTCTTTATTATCAGGGAACCAGAAGTCCCAACGCCGCGGAAAGAGAGGACAAGGGCTATTCAAGAGCCTGGCTCCATCACAAGGGCCGCAATAAGCATCATTATGAATACTGGATTGATTTTACCACGGACATGTCGGTGGGGCTGGTAGGCCATAAGATGCCGTTGAACTATGTCGTTGAGATGATGATGGACCGGATCGCCGCGTCAAAAACCTACAAGGGAAGGGATTATACCAATGCTTCACCGTGGGAATATTATGTGCACGCAAAAAACTATATGGTCATTGCGCCGGAAACGAGAAACTTGTTGGAAAGGCTTCTCTTCATGCTGAAAAACCAGGGAGAAAAAAAGACATTTGTTTACATCAGGTATTTGTTGAAAAAAGGAGATTATCCGGAAGAGAAAAAATGAATTGTTACCTCGGGGAGACTTAAAAAAGAGTTCAGGCTTCCCCGAAGTAAATACGGAAACAGCAAAAAATACTTATGAAGTTACCGGCGCATGGTATCTAGCAGGTGACGGATATAAACGCAAAGCTTCTCTTCATTTTCAAAGAAATCCGGCTCATAGGAAACATAAGTAATTTTATCCTTAAAATCCATCTGGAGACAGGGGGTCCACAAGGGCGAAAACTGAGGGAGGTAGCAGCCGTCCTTACGGGTGTAGCAGGTCTTTGCCGTTGCCTTAGTCCGGGCTTCCTTGTCCACATATTCTGCCACGCTTTTATGAATGGCCTTGTCTTCGTAAATCAGATAATAATAATTTTTGTAATCAGGATAAAAATATTTTAATTCTCCCTCATAAAGGTCAACGGTTACGGTTAAGTATTCCCCTTCTGCTTCCAGAAATACAAGGGAATTGGTTTTTGAGAATCCAATGGGAACGTCAAAACCATTTTTGCAGGTAAGCCGTAAGGAGTGGAACTCCCGTCCAAAGATGTCCTCCCGGCATACCACTTCCTGATGATCCAGGGAGAAGTCATGCTCCAGAAAGTCGGGATAATTTAATATAGGAAGAATCAGCGGCATTCCTTTCAGATCATCTTCATTATGTAATATTAAAAGATCAAATAAATAGTTATCATGGGTAATGAGATAGTCCCTGTAAACTTCGATCAGCTGACCGCCGGAATAAAGATCTTTCCGTTCCACTTTTAAGAATTCCTCAATGGCCTTTTGCTTCATGGAAGAAAGCCCCAGAAGTCCCCGGTAGGGACGTATTTTTTTATAAATATCCAGGCTTTTTAAGCCGGAAAAATCATAAGACATGCCGTGGGCAAGGCAGCGTTTTAACAGATAGGGGATATCGAAACCGTCTCCGTTAAAATGTATGATTACAGTAAAGTCCTCTAAGAATTTAAAAAAGGTTACTAACAGTTCTTTTTCCGAATCCAGGGTATCTGCAAACCATTGGACCAGGTTCCAGCAGCCGTTCCGGTAATAAACGCATCCGATGAGATAAAGGGTAGAATATTCTCCGGAAAAGCCTGTGGTTTCTATATCAAAAAACAGCAGATCTTCCTTTCTTCCGATCCGGTCAAAGGGATATGTTTCATGAAATGCAATGGTATTCTGTAATGTGATCATGAATGATTCCGCCCTTTCCTTATTGCGGTCTTTGTCTTTGGAAATAAAGGCATACCCGTATGGGATTTCTTTCCTTAACACTCAATATTATAGCGGAAAAGGGCCGGTCCGTCAACGGAAACAGAATATTTGTTCGACTATCTGCTTGCATAACAACAGGCAGTATGCTATGATAAATTCCGTAAGTAAGATTTTCCTGGATTACAGTTAAAAGGAGACAGAGGTCGTGATTTCTTTTATAAAAGGGCCGTTAGTTGAAAAATTTGAAGATACCGTTGTAATAGAAAGCGGGAATATGGGATTTGAAATACATGTTCCCTTATCAGTGCTGGAAAGGCTGCCTGGAATCGGTACGGAGGCTAAGCTGTATACATATTTTCAGGTGAGAGAGGATGCCATGTGCCTCTACGGTTTTTTAAACCGTCAGGATTTGCAGATGTTTAAGCAGCTTATCAGTGTAAACGGGATAGGACCAAAGGGAGCTTTAGGAGTTCTTTCCGCAATAGCTCCCGATGATTTAAGGATGGCCATTCTTTCCGGGGATGCAAAAGCCATTTCCAGAGCGCCTGGAATCGGAGCCAAGACGGCCCAGAGGATCATTCTGGATTTAAAGGATAAAATTGATATCACTGAAGTTCTCCCTCCAGGATTTGCGGAGCCTGGAAACGTGGCTGTTTTGTCCGGAGGAGTGTCCGGGGAGGCCATGGAAGCGCTGGCAGCCTTGGGATATTCTGCGGCAGAGGCAGGCCGGGCGGTCCGTCAGGTGGAAGTGACGGAGACCATGACAGTGGAAGATGTGCTTAAGGCATCATTAAAGCATTTGGCATTTATATAGAATAACGGGTAAAAACAAAGATGGAACGTAGAATCATAACCACAGAAGTTACAGAAGAAGATAAAAGGATTGAGCCGAACTTAAGGCCAATGTGTCTGGCTGAATACATTGGGCAGGAAAAGATACGAACCAATTTAAAGGTGTATATTGATGCTGCCAAGGCCAGAGGGGAATCTCTGGACCACGTTTTGTTTTATGGACCTCCAGGCCTGGGAAAGACCACTCTTTCAGGGATCATTGCCAATGAAATGGGAGTCAATATGAAGGTCACATCAGGGCCTGCAATCGAAAAACCAGGGGAGATGGCTGCCATACTGAACAATCTTCAGGAAGGTGATGTGCTGTTTGTGGATGAGATCCACCGTTTAAACCGCCAGGTAGAGGAGGTGCTTTATCCGGCCATGGAGGATTTTGCCATTGATATCATGTTGGGAAAAGATTCCTCGGCCAGGTCCATAAGGCTGGATCTTCCTAGATTCACTTTGGTGGGAGCAACTACCAGGGCAGGGCTTTTGACTGCCCCTTTAAGAGACAGATTCGGCGTGGTGCAGAAGCTGGAATTTTACACGCCTCAGGAACTGAAGATCATTGTCTGCCGTTCTGCCAAAGTCTTTCAGGTGGAAATTGAGGAAGAGGGAGCTGCAGAAATTGCCAAACGTTCCAGAGGAACGCCCAGGCTTGCCAACCGGCTGTTAAAAAGAGTGAGGGATTTCGCCCAGGTGAAATACGATGGCATTATTACCAAGGAAGTGGCGGATTTTGCCCTTGACATCCTGGATGTGGATAAGTTCGGTCTGGATTATAATGACCGGGCAATCCTGACCACAATGATTGAGAAGTTTGCGGGCGGTCCCGTGGGGCTGGATACCCTGGCTGCTTCCCTGGGAGAGGATGCCGGCACCCTGGAAGATGTTTATGAGCCTTATCTTCTGATGAACGGATTTATAAACCGCACCTCCAGAGGGCGCGTTGCAACAGAACGGGCGTATGAACATCTTGGTATCCCTGTATGTCCATAGGGCTTTCCTATCTGTGTAAAATATGTTATAGTAAAAAAGAGCAAACCATAACAGGGAGAGAACAGTATGGATTCCAAACGCAGTACAGAAGTTTTGATAGATGGCAAGATTTATACATTGGGTGGAAGCGAAGAGGAAGGCTATATCCAGCGCCTGGCCAGCTACATCAATGAGATGCTCATGACTTTAAAGCATCAGGCAGGGTTTACAAAGCAAAGCGCAGAATACCAGAATATTATGATTCAGCTGAATATGGCAGATGATTACTTTAAAGCCAGAGAGCAGATCGCCAGGCTGGAGCAGCAAAAGACGGAGATGGAAAAGGAGACCTACAGCTTAAAGCATGAGCTTGTGGCCACCCAGATGAAGCTTGAATCGGCAAGGATGGAACTGGCGGAAGCCAGAAAATCTGCGGATTCCCATAAAAAGGACTAACTCAGGAGGGGATGTTGGGCGGCAGGACCGTGACATCCTCTTTTTCATCAATATAGGTAACACCCCATGGGTATGATTTTGTCCAATAATCAGGGACAACATAGAAGAATCAGGAGGAATATGTGAGAAAAGCAGTTGAGGTTCTTGCTCCGGCAGGATCATTTGAAAGTATGAAGGCAGCGGTAGCGGCAGGTGCCGATGCGGTCTATATGGGCGGAAGCCGGTTTGGAGCCAGGGCATTTGCAGAAAATCCTGAAGAGGACAAGCTGCTGGAAGCCATTGATTATGTTCATCTTCATGGGCGGAAGCTGTACTTAACCGTTAATACGCTGATGAAAGAGCAGGAGATTCAGGAGCTTTATGATTATCTTGTTCCATATTACAGGCAGGGACTGGATGCGGTTATTGTACAGGATATGGGAACCTTTGCCTTTATCCGGGAACATTTTCCAGGACTTCCGATTCATGCCAGCACACAGATGACCATTACCGGCGCTTATGGGGCCAGGCTCTTAAAGGACTTAGGTGCGGAACGGGTGGTCACTGCCAGGGAGTTATCCCTAAAGGAAATAAAGAATATCCGGAATCAGGTTGATGTGGAGATTGAAAGCTTTGTACACGGTGCGTTGTGCTATTGCTATTCTGGTCAGTGCCTGTTCAGCAGTCTCATTGGAGGACGAAGCGGGAACAGAGGGAGATGTGCCCAGACCTGCCGTCTGCCCTATGAGGTGAAACATGAAGGACAGGCTCTTGGAGGAACCAATGACCGCTACAGCCTCAGTCTTAAGGATTTAAACACTCTGGACATCATTCCGGACATGATAGAAGCAGGAGTCTATTCCTTGAAAATTGAAGGAAGAATGAAAAGTCCCAGATATACGGCCGGAGTGGTGAGCATTTACCGTAAATACGCGGACCTTTATTTGACCCAGGGCAGAGAAGGCTATCAGGTGGAAGCGCAGGATAAGAAGAATCTTCTGGATTTGTTTGACAGAGGCGGCCAGACCGAAGGCTACTATAAGCGGCAAAACGGGCGGGATATGGTAGTCTGGAAGGAAAAGCCTGCTTTTCGAGAAGGCAACCAGCAGCTGATGGATGATCTTGATAAGAATTATGTGGAAAAACAGGTGAGAGAGTCTGTCCTGGGAACTGCTGTCTTTGAAGAAGGAAAGAGTGCTTCCTTGCTGTTAAATGCCTGCGGCCATCATGCCGCCGTTTCCGGGGAGGTGGTACAAACAGCCCAGAATCAGCCTGCTGCAGAGGAAAAGGTGAGAAAGCAGCTGGATAAGACGGGAAATACGCCTTTTTATTTCGAATGCCTTGATATTAATATAAAAGGAAATGTATTTTTGCCGGTTCAGGCTCTCAATGACTTGCGC
>JAEWRS010000414.1 GCA_023398855.1 Bacillota bacterium | reverse complement strand
TCTTAATCTTCCATAGACACTTTTGAATTCCATAAACATGGTTTTATACAGTTCCGCCGCCATCAGCTGATCCTCAGCATGCATCACAAGAACCAAAGAACTTATGGATTCTGCCCCCTCTTTCAGTGCCAGCAGACCGGTATGCGCATCATGACCCTGTACATAGCTTTTTTCTCCTTCCTTCACCAGCTCCATTGCCCGGGATACATCACCGTTTTTTATCTGGCTGATTGCCTCCACAAAATCAGACTTTGCAACCCCCGCTGCTGAAATGATTTGAAAGCATCTTAATTCCAGTTCCTGCATAATAGTTACCCTTTCTATGTATTGATAAGAAAATTATAACTTTTATATTATCCTTATGCTTACCCATTGTTTTCCCCTCATTAGGAAAAAAAGACTGCTGATTTCTGTTCAGCAGTCTTTTCTTCCTAAATTTCACATTAATTCGCTGGTTGCCTTTTCCATGGCAGATTCAATGACCTTGTCCATATCGTAATATTTATATTCTCCCAAACGTCCGCCAAAGATTACATTGGTCTCATGGCCGGCCAGGGCAGCGTATTGCTGATACAATTCCTGGTTTTTTTCATCATTAACAGGATAATACGGCTCCATGCCTTCCTTCCAGGCCTCCGGGTACTCTCTGGTGATCACAGTTTTCGGCTGGGACCCGAATTCAAAATGCTTGTGCTCAATGATCCTGGTATAGGGTGTTTCCCTGTCTGTATAATTAACCACAGCCACTCCCTGGTAATTTTCCGTATCAGCTACCTCAGTCTCAAACCGCAGGCTCCGGTATTCCAGTTTCCCAAACCGGTAGTCATAATATGCATCAATGGTTCCTGTGTAAACTATCATTTTTCCTAATTCATTATAATATTCTTTATGTTCCAGATAGTCCACACCCAGCTCTACATCACAACCCTCAAACAGCCTTTCAATGATCACATTGTATCCGCCGATTGGAATTCCCTGATATAAATCATTGAAATAATTGTTGTCATAGGTAAACCGGACAGGCAGGCGCCTGATGATAAAGGCCGGAAGGTCTTTGCAGTCTCTGCCCCACTGTTTTTCTGTATAGCCTTTTACCAGCTTCTCATAAATATCTCTGCCCACAAGGCTGATTGCCTGCTCCTCCAGATTCTTTGGTTCACCGGTTATGGAGGCTTTCTGCTCTTCAATCTTTGCTTTTGCCTGCGCAGGGGTGGATATTCCCCACATCCTGCTGAACGTATTCATATTAAAGGGCATGTTGTACATTTCACCTTTGTAATTTGCCACCGGGCTGTTGGTATAACGATTGAACTCAGCCAATCCATTGGCAAACTGCCAGACCTTCTTGTTGCTGGTGTGGAAAATATGGGCTCCGTAACGGTGTACGTGGATTCCTTCTGTTTCTTCGCAGTAAATATTACCGCCCATATGACTTCTCTTCTCTACCACAAGGCACCTTTTTCCCTTTTGTCTTGCCATATATGCAAAAACACCAGAATAGAGACCGCCGCCTACCAGCACATAATCATATTTTTTCATGGTTTCATTCTCCTGTCACTGTCATAAACTTCCTACATTATACTAAAATCACCTAAAAAAGTAAATCTATGTACTTATTTACTTCATCAAAACTAATATATAAGTGGTTTAATTGCCAAATCCGGCTTATTTGAGTTAAAATATTAATATACTTGCTAACGATAAAAAGATAAGGCTTTAGGGAGATGAAGAAATGTTTAGAGTGGCAATTTGCGATGATGAATGGAATGAGGCTGCAGCAATTAAAGAACTTGTAGAAGAATTTATGAATAATCATGGAATCCTTTACAGCATTCAGATGTTTCCTTCCGGAGAGGAGCTGATAGCCTCTTCTATAAGCTTTGATTTTGTCTTTCTTGATATTTCAATGGGAGGAATGAATGGAATTGAGGCAGGGATGAAACTATACCAGAGAAACAGAAAAGTCAGGATCATTTATATTACAGGGTATGATGGATACTGCAATGATGCGATTAACCGCGCACATGCGTTTGCCTATCTGCCCAAGCCTGTTGAAAAAAAGCAGTTAACCGATCACGTCAGTGAACTGGTTCAGGTCATTGGGTTGGACAGAGGAAATGATATAGAAATTGTATTGACCAATGTTACAGAAATAAGTGACAGCGGAAAAAAAGAATATCCGGCAATTAAAGTGACCGTTTCAAAAATCCTTTATTTTGAATACGTGAAGACAGCACGTAAAATCAGAGTAAAGACACTGAAAAAAACGTACGAGTACATAGGAACAATTGCAGATGTGGAGCAGCGAATGGAATTATATGGCTTTGGCACCTGCTACCGGGGTGTGATCGTTAATTTTGAACATGTGGCAAAGGTAAAAGGAGATATGGTTTATTTGAATACAGGAGAACGGCTTCCTTTATCGCAAAAGAGGGTAATTGCTTTTAAAGAGCATCTAAATAATTATGTTCACAGGAGTATTTAATATGGAAAATAACCTATTGTTTTTGTTTGGCATCATTATTTCATGCACAGTTACAACGATAGTAATATTTCAGTTTATCGGGAGCAGGCATAAAAAAGCATTTCATAACAAGCTGCTATATATACTTGTTCAAGTGGTCGTCAGTGTCTTCTTAATGAGTGTCAATGTATTGCAGATGCCCTTGGCGAATATGCTGAGTTGGGTCATTTTGTACGGCTTAGTCAGCTATTTCTTGTATTTTGACGATTTTGACAGACCCATACGAAGGGTTCTGGAAGCAGAAGTAATGGTTTTGGTATTTGCGGTATGCGAGGCTACAGGAGTAACATTAATCGAATTTGTATTCTGGAAAATGAATATGCCTCAGTTAGATCCAGGGATGAAAAACTTTCTTAATATGACATTTTCCATGATTGTACTGCTGTTTATGTATTATGTATTTATTTCTCCTGTGTGGGGAAGAAACGGGAAAGTTAAATTTACCAAAACACAGTACATACTTCATTTTATTATTACCATTTACAGCTTTATGAACATGGTTGTCATAGCAGTCTCATATGGGAAAATCAAAGGGGAAAGCATGAGTTTCATTCTTCTGATTAACCTGGGATTTATTATATTTGCAGATATGTATTTTCTATATTTTATACGTTTTATGGAGGATAATTATCAATTAAAAGTAAAACTGGAATTGTTGGAACAGCAGGCGACTATGCAGTATAAATATTATTTACATCAGGAGAAGAAACATCTGGAATCGCTTCGGATCCTCCACGATGTTAATAAGCATATCGCAGTAATGGAAGGGCTGTATCATGGAGATGATAAGGAAGGGACAATCAATTATATCAAAGAAATCAATACCATCCTAAAGCCTTTACTTCCACAGCAGCTTACTAATAATGGTATTTTAAACATCCTTCTTAATGACAAGATACATAATGCAGAGAAGCTGCATATTGATTTGCAATTTGAAATAGGAAACGTGGATTTAAGCTTCATGAATCCCATGGATATTACCACAATTTTCGGCAATTTACTGGATAATGCCTTAGAGGCCTGTGAACAAGTAAACGGGGCTCCATGGATCAGGCTGAAAATCAACCCTTACTATGAAATGATTGCAATAAAAATCGAAAACTCTTCAAGCAATATAGTCAGCTGGAAGGAAGGCAGACCCATATCCCAAAAAGGGACCAATCACGGAATCGGGTTAAGCAATGTTGAGCGTGCAGTAGAAAAATACGATGGTTCTATGAACCTAAGCAGTGAAAACGGAATCTTTCAGTGTAATGTCCTGATTAATATGTAGAAACCGCCGGGCTGACTCTGGCTCTCTGACTCTTTTGCAGATGAAGTACTTACTTCGTGCAAAAAAACTGTCTTTCGTGCTATAAACATTGAAAGCACAAGACATTCAGCTATAATGAAACCATAGTATTTAAAAAACAAGAAAGGAAGAAAAAACATGAAAAACTTTAAAGAAACAGCTTTAACCTTACTTTCGAAGGCTGCATTATCCACATCTAAAAAGGAGGCAAATTCAGCTTGTATCTGCATCGGATATCAGCCCAAAATGCCTGAGAGCGCTGCAAAATTCAAGAAAATTAATTAGTAAATTTCATATTCATTGAGTTGATGAAGTAATGAAAAAATTAGTTGGCTACATATCAAAAAGCATGGTCAGAGATGGCATTATTTTAGAATCGGAACAGGATCTCTACGATTTTGGCATAGAATGTCTGCTTCTGAAACTAATGCATTATATTTCTTATATAACCATAGCAATCTTGATGCAGCAAGTTTTTGACTTATTTGTCATGGCATGTGCTTTTATTCCAATACGGGAAAATGCCGGTGGTTATCACGCCAAGACCAGAACAGGCTGCTACGCCGTATCTTGTCTTACTGTTTTCTCTGGTCTGCTATTTTACAGACAGAATTTAAGTGATCTGGTATATATAATTGTTTGGCTTCTCTCTTCATTTATCATCATGATTTATGCTCCTATTGATAATGATGGAAAACGTATGAGTCCGTCTGAGATCCAATATTACCAGAAGAAGTCCAGAATCATTGTAGTAGTTCTTGGATTGATAACAGGGGGAGTTTGGGTATTTTATAGTGTATATATCAGCAAAATGTTAATTTGCGGCATTACAGCCTCGGCAATTGCAATTATTGTTGAAAAGCAAAGAAAAGCATGACGAATTGGACTTGTGTCTATATTTTTGACACAAGTCCAATTTATAGGGATAGATTATAATATAGATAGTTATCCTTATTTTATGATGCCGCTAAATATAAACCTATCTCCTGAGTATTCGCAGACAACTGTTTTTAGTCTTTTTTATACTTAACTCACTGGGAAAATCGAATTCTCCTTTCGAAACCCGGTTTTTTGTGGGACGTCCGGAACGTATTTCCGGATGAAAAAAGGGAATTTGTTGATGATACCTGATTCCCCACCAGTACCATCAGCAAATTCCCCTCCTTTGCTCTTATCTTATCTTATCATGACCATTCCTATTTATGGGCCATTCATGATGTCTCGTAATCCATTCCTTAATCCGCGGCCCGATAATCTGAACCATAATCACAAGAATAAGAATAATCCCCTTAATGGCATCATTAATTAAGGAATCCATCTTCAGTGCTACAATAATCTTATCAATAATGGTATAGGACATGGCCCCAAACAAAATTCCAAGGCATTTGCCCTTTCCGCCTGACATGCTGATTCCTCCTAATACCACTGCCGCAATCGCATACATTTCATAGCTGTTCCCCGTTGTGGCCGGATCAGAGGAAGCATTCATGGCCACCCACAAAAAAGCGGCAAGCCCTGTCAATATTCCCCCAAGCATAAACACGGACACCTTCATAAGACTTACATTGATTCCAGCCATTTGGGCACCCTTTGCATTACTGCCAACTGCATAGACTTTTTTTCCGTACTTGGTATTGGTAGTTATGTAAACAAATATTGCGGTAATTAAAATCAGGATCAGACCCACAATGGGGATTGTAAAAACCTTTCCGTTTCCCAGGCCATAAAAGGGTTGGTAAAAGGACAACTCCTTGATCATCCGGTAAACACTGCTGCCTCCTCCTGCAAGGGCCTTATCAATATGCTGACAGATATACTGGGCAAAGGAACGGTAAATCAGCATGGTAGCTAAAGTAACAATAAATGCCGGCATTTTTACGTAACCAACCAGCAAACCATTGACCAGACCGCATACAGCGCCAAATAAAAGAGCAAACACCAACGTGGCCATAATACTATCCGTGATGTTAAACAGAATCACAGACAGCCCGCTGTTTAAGGCCAGCATGGAGCCTACCGACAAATCTATTTCCCCTGTCAGACAAACCAGCCCCATTCCCAGACCAATGATCCCCACCACTGCCGAGTGGCGGAAGATATTCATGGTTCCGCTCCAGGTCAGTCCGTTGCTGGTTATTGCATACACTGCAAAAATCAGTACAAACACGATAATAAAGCTGAATTCCCCGCACCACCTGGATACAAGGCCAAGGGATACCCTGCCTTTCTTTTCTCCTGCCTTCATTTCTTTATCCTCCTATTTCCTGGTTCACGGCATTTGTAGAATACAGCATGACCGTTGTCTCATTGATTTCATCATGATTTAGTACTTTGATGATTCTGCCGTTATAAAAAACAGCGCATTGGTCAGCTACCTTCTGAATCTCCGGTATTTCCAGGGTATTGATGAGAATCGTTTTTCCCTCTTTTGCCATTTCCAGTATCAGCTTATAGATCTCTGCCTTAGCCCCCACATCAATTCCCTGAGTAGGATTATCAAACAGCAGAATATCCGCTTCGGTATTCAGCCATCTGGCGATAAACACCTTTTGCTGGTTTCCTCCGCTTAGGGATAAGATAGAATCCCTGCTGCTTTTGGCCTTAATATTTAACAGCGCCCTGTATTTCTCAAAACGCCTTTCTTCTCTCTTTTTTTGTATGTGAGGCCTGGTTCCTGATAAGGTGTGTTCCGCCAGATACATATTTTCCAGCAGGTTCATATCGGGAATGACGGAATTTTCTTTTCTGTTGGACGCCAGCATGGCTATTTTAGACTTCATGGCTTTGTGAATGGAATGGAATGGCGCCCGTTCGCCTCTGATCCTCATCTCTCCGGATACAGCTTTCGTAACTCCAAACATGCACTGCATCAGCTCACTGCTGCCAGAGCCCTGAAGCCCGGTCAGCCCGATGATCTGGCCCTTTTTAATCTGCAAGGACACCCCTTCAAATCCAGGTCCTGAGAAATCCTTTAGCTCCAGAACCATTTCCCCAGGCTGCCGCTTCTCATAGACCTCTCCTGCTGAATAAGTATCTCCTACCATCATCCTGGTTACTGCTTCCGGGGTCGTATCCCTAATGGCTCCCTCTCCCACATACTCTCCGTTCCGGAATACAGTATACCGGTCAGCCAGTTCAAAAATCTCAGGCATCTTGTGGGAGATAAAAATAAAAGAGGTACCTGTCTTTTTTAAATGATTGACAATGGTGAATAAATGCTTTACTTCTTCATTGTTTAAGGATGTGGTGGGTTCGTCTAAAATCAACAGTCTGGCTTTAAAGAACAATGCCTTTGCGATCTCCAGCATCTGTTTCTGGCTGGTCTTTAAATCAGCCACCAGTTCTCCGGGATTTATGTCAACACCTAGTTCATGAAACAGCTTGTTCGTCTCTTCCATCATCTTACGTTTGTTCAGCTTACCCAGTTTATTCTTATATTCTTTACCAAGAAAAATATTTTCATAGACTTTTAAATCATTAAACAAATTCAATTCCTGATGAACAAAAGCAATTCCCAGTTCTTCAGACTGTCTGATGGTGATGGTATGGATCTCTTTTCCGTCAAATGCAATGGTTCCGCTGTCTTTGGGAAACACACCTGTCAGCACATTCATCAGAGTGGATTTCCCCGCCCCGTTTTCTCCCAGCAGCGCGTGGACCTCTCCCTGACCTACCTCCAGGCGGACTCCCTTTAATACCTGGATTCCGTTAAATGCCTTACAGATCCCACTCATTTCCAATAAGCTCATAAATCAACCTCCGGTTTGATAAAAGGGGCCGTTCCATAAATGACGAACGGCCCCTCTTGTCCCTCAGACTTTTATCTCTAAAAGGATGGGTACTCAGTTACATTATCTGATGTTACATTTTCACAGGCAATCACGTGATCCTGAGTGACTTTCTTTCCATCCAGATAATCTACCATATCCTCAATGGCTGTCTGGATCATGGACGGACTATAGGTAACAGACATGATACCGCCGCATTTTGATGCAATATCCTGATAGGATTTCCCCCGAAGTACTTCATACAGTTCATCAAGACCTCCACATCCGGTAATGGCCGGTTTTCCCGAAAGAAAGACTTCCTTGGTCCCTTCGTCAATGCCGCCTCCGGAAAGTGCCTCTAAAATCCCCATTGCCAGTTCATCATCCTCTGCATAGAACCATTTGATCTTAGCGTTCTTGCTGTCTCCCATGAGAGATTCAAAAGAGGTTTTTGTGTCTGAACGGCTCCAGTTCATGGCTCCTGAAAATGTAATGGATTTTAAGTCATCCTGAGACCATTTCTTATCTGCTGCAATGGTTTCTCCGCCAAATCCCAGTTCTCCTGTCAAATATTTAGTAAAGCCCTCGTCTCTTAAGGTAGTAACGGAAGAGGTGTCTCCTTCATACACATAGATGGCTTCTCCAGGTGTGAGTCCCAGGGATACAAAATAGGCTGCTGCACCTGCTCCGATGCCGGAATTGTCGCCTTTTACATTGGATACTGCCTTTGCTGCCACACCGTCAATAATCCGGTCAAAAGCCACATAGGGGATTCCCGCATCAATGACACCCTGAATAGCAGACTGCACCGTATCATCAATAGGCTGGATGACCATTGCAATATTCTTTTCTCCCTTGGAAACGATATCCTCAATGTTGCGGATCTGTTCAGCCGCATTGGCAGAGGTAATCAGTTCAGCCGTGTAGCTGCCCTTTCCATTCACCTCTTCAATCTTCTCTTTTGCAAAAGTAGCCACTGAACCGGTCCAGCCGTGATCCTCAGGAACAGTCAGGACATAGATATGTGCCCCTTCTTTAAGAGCCTCTGTCTCTTTTGCTGTTTCTGCAGAGGTTGTCTCTGCCGTTGCTTCTGCTTTTGCCGCTGTTGTGGTGTCTGCAGGCTTTACCTGGGAACATGCAGTTCCAGCCACCGCCACCAATGCCGCCAAAATAATTGCTGCCGCTTTTTTCATATTACTGATTCCTCCTTTTACATTTCCTTCTCTATTAAAGCAATTAAGTGCCTTAACCTAAATAATAAACTGGTCCATATATTTCTTAGACAGCTTTAAACTGTCCAGAATTTTTTCTCTTGAGCTTTCAAACGCCCTGTCTTCCACTTCAATGCAGGTAAATCCGTCATACCCGATATCTGTCAATGCGCTGACATATTTTCCCCAGTCCACATCTCCAAGGCCAGGGAGCTTGGGCGACATATAATCCAGGGGATAGGCCATGGTGCCAACCTTTTTCAGCTTATCCTCGTACAGCTTAATGTCCTTATAATGAACGTGAAAAATTTTCTTCCTGAACTGGTAAAGAGGCTGGATGTAATCCATCATCTGCCAGACAAAATGAGAAGGGTCATAATTAATCCCAAGATTTTCATTTGGCAGAATCTCAAAAACTTTATCCCAGATTGCAGGCGTTGTCATCAGATTCTGTCCTCCGGGCCACTGCTCGATTCCAAATAACATAGGGCAGTTTTCAATGGCAATTTTTACCCCTTTTTCCTCCGCATAGGCAAGGATCGGCGGCCATACTTTTTTTACCAGATCAAAGTTTTCCTCAACGGTCTTTGTCTGGTCTCTGCCGATGAAGGTGGTCACAAGTCCCACCCCCAGCAAAGCGCTGGCATCAATAACCTTTTTAAGATGGGAAATACTTTCCCGGCTCTTTTCCTCATTCCCTTCCATCGCATTGGGGTAAAATGCAAGGGCTGAAATCTCTACCTTCCGTTTTTTACAGTAGTTTTCTATGTATGCTGCCTTTTCCTCTGTGAGAGTTTCCACATCAATGTGGCTGACTCCCGCATACCTTCGCTCTGCCTTTCCCTGAGGCCAGCAGGCCACCTCCACACATTGGAACCCCATGTCTGCAGCCGTATCAATCATTTCTTCAAAGCTCCATTCAGCCAGAATTGCGCTGACAAATCCCAGTTTCATCCGATCTCTCCCTTTTCCCTTATCACAATCCTTTGCTTCTCCCTGCTGGATTTCTGGCAGGCAAACACCGCTTCCATGGCACTCAGAACATCGGCCCCGCTGACCGGCACTTCCCTCTCCCCTTCCAGGGCATCCACAAATGCATCAATGATTCCGGATTTGGTCTGGTTGTCGTTGGTCTGTATCTTATCGATATCATAAAAAATCTGTTCCCCATTTTTTAAAGTAACCGAAATAGAGTGGTCCGGATCATCATAGATCTTCATAATCCCTTTGGTACCATATAGAACCGTGGAATTATCTTCCTTGCCATAATAGGTCCAGCTGGCGGTCATGGTTCCTATGGAGCCTTGCTCCATCTCATATATGCAGATAGCGTTGTCATCTACTCCGATCAGCTCTCCAGCTTCATTCCTCTTATCCAGTGTAACCAGCTGGGCTGTTACTGCCACCACCTTCTGTCCAAGCAGAAACTGTATTAAATCTGTCTTATGAACTCCCAGATCAGCCATGGCTCCCATGGCCGCTTTTTTTATATCAAAAAACCAGCTGCTGATGCCACTGTCTATGCTCCATGTTTCCGGACCTCCGTGACCAAATGTAGTCTTAAATGTCAGGACGTCACCAATTAATCCCTCCATAAGAAGCTCCTTTGCCCTGGCATGTGCCCTGGCAAACCTTTGGTTCTGTCCGATCATCAGCTTCCGGTTGTTCTCAGCGGCAGCGGTTACCATTGCTCTGCATTCCTCAAGGCTTACTGCCATAGGCTTTTCACACAGCACATGTTTTCCCGACCTGAGGGCTTTGATCGTAATTTCAGCATGGGTGTGATTTGCCGTGCAAACGCTCACTGCTTCAATTTCTCTGTCAGCCAGCAGGGCATCCGCGGAGTCATATACCTTTCCCCCATAAATTGCAGCCAGTTCCTTTGCCCTTTCCTGGTTAAAATCATAATAACCAATGATCTGGGTTCCCGGATGATCTGCATATTCAGGAATGTGTCTTGTCTGTGCGATCCTGCCACACCCAATGATTCCTACCTTCATAGCGTCCTCTCTTTTCCTCTTATGACTGGTTTTCATAACATTTTCATTTCTTTCATTATTTCAACATGATTTTATCATTTTTGCAGCTATACTTCAAGTTTTTGGGCGTTATTAATAGTTTTTCCATGTTATATCTATATTTTATAGCAATAACATAAACATATTGCACAATCCAGCTCATATTTTTCAGAAATATTTTCATGATTATGAAATATTATTGTTTACAAAAGGATTTACTCATGTTATAAACAAGGTAAACAACGTACTGAGGGAGAACAGAAATGAAACAAGAGAAAATTACATTGGAAGAAATTGCCCGGCAGGCTGGAGTATCACCGGCAACAGTCTCCCGGGTGTTAAACCACAGGGAACTGGTAAAAGCTGATACAGCCAAAAGAGTGGAAAACGCCATGGCTGCTCTTGGATATGCATTTGAATCCATTGGTCCTTCTTCCATTGAAGAGCAGCCGCTGATTGTCTTAAATATTCCAGGGATTGAAAATGTGTTCTACCAGGAAGTCATAAAAGGGGCAAGAGTTTCGGCAAAGGCCCATGGCTGCCACTTGCTCATCAATGAATCACCTCTAGACCGAGGTTCCATACGAACATTTTGTAATCTGCTGCACAGGGTCAACGCCGCCGGCTCTATCCTTTTAAACCGGGCATCAGAAGAACAGCTGCAGCAGATTCGCGCCATCACCCCTGTAGTACAGTGCTGTGAATACAACGAAGAGGCCGCTGGATATCCTTATGTCAGTATTGATGACTTTTCTGCAGCAGAAGCTGCTACCGGATATTTGTACAACTGCGGCTGTAATAAGATCGCCCTGATCAATGGACCATTGAGCTTTAAATACGCAGTCCAACGGCAGGAAGGATATTTAAGTGCATTAAAAAAAGCAGAAATTTCCGTACCGCAAAACTGGATCATACAGCTACCTGAGATCAATTACCAGATGGCCTACGCAGCGATCTGCCGCCTGTTAAACAGCGAACCAAGGCCCAATGCGTTTTTTGTGGTCTCTGATATTTTTGCAGCCGCCGTCATCAGAGCCGCAAAGCGTTTCAAGCTCAATGTGCCAAAGGATATTATGGTAGTTGGCTTTGACAACATAGAATTTTCCACAATGACCTGCCCTTCCATCACAACCGTAAACCAACCCCGTTTACAGCTGGGATATACTGCCTGTGAAATGCTGCTTGAAATGGTGGAAAACCCTTCCAGTTCTCCAAAATCCCTGATTCTGGATGCAGAGCTGGTGATCAGGGAATCTACAGCAAAAATCTAATAAGTATCCTTCTCAAACAAAAAAACAGGCCAGCCTTTAAAAAAGGCTGGCCCTCATTATTATTATGAATAAAATAACCGGTTGACTGCGCTGAAAATACCGCGGATAGATGCTCTTGTGATATTGGAACTGATTCCCACACCATAAGTAGCTTTTCCTGTCTTCACGTCCAACAGATGGATATAGGAAGCTGCCTGCGCTCCGGAACCGGAAGCAAGAGCATGCTCATAGTAATCCAGAACCCGGATTTCAATGCCAAGTTCTTTTTCCAACCCCTTCTGTACCGCGTCGATGGGTCCGTTTCCTACTCCTTCGAAGATCTTCTCTGCTCCGTGATCCGTGTACCGGACTTTGGCAAGGGTTGAGAATTCCACATCGTCCTCTGCTTCAGTGATCTGGCATTTACGGAAATGGATCGGCTCTTTCTTTTCGGTATAGTGGTTTCTAAATTCATCAAGGATTTGTTCAGGAGCAACCTCACCCTGCCGTTCTGAAATGGCCTGGATCACATCTGCAAACTCCTTGTGCATTCCCTTGGGCAGCTTGAAACCGTAGAAGGTATCCATAACAAAGGCCACGCCGCCTTTGCCTGACTGACTGTTAATCCGCACAATAGGTTCATACTGCCTGCCAATATCTGATGGGTCGATGGGCAGGTACGGAACTTCCCAATAGGAATTCTTCCTGTCCCGCATAGCCTTCATGCCTTTGTTGATGGCATCCTGATGGGAGCCGGAAAAAGCAGTAAAAACAAGCTTTCCTGCATATGGATGTCTTGGCTCCACCTCCATCTTGGTGCAGCGCTCATATACATCAACAATCTCACGGATATTCTCAATGTGAAGCTCCGGATTGATTCCCTGAGAAAACATATTGTATGCCACCGTTAAAATGTCTACATTTCCGGTCCGCTCACCATTACCTAACAGCGTTCCTTCCACCCGGTCGGCTCCTGCCAGCAGGGCAAGCTCCGTGGCCGCAATGCCGGTTCCCCGGTCATTATGAGGGTGTACACTTAATATAATACTGTCCCGGTTCTTAAAATGGGTATTCATCCATTCTATCTGATCTGCATAAACATTGGGAGTCGCCATCTCCACTGTTGACGGAAGATTAAAGATGATCTTCTTATCCGGTGATGCGCCCCAGGTTTCCTGAACGGCTGTACAAATGTCCAGAGCAAAATCCAGCTCTGTTCCCGTAAAACTTTCCGGAGAATACTCAAGGGTCACTTCTCCGTCAAAGCCCTGCATATACTGCTTCACCCATTCCGTGCCGTTTACCGCGATCTCCCTGATCTCGTCTCTTCCCTTATTGAAAACCACATCCCTTTGCAGGGTGGAAGTAGAATTGTAAATATGCACAATTGACTTCTTAACTCCCTGAAGGGCTTCAAAAGTCCTTTTGATCAAATGCTCCCTGCACTGGACCAGAACCTGAATGACCACATCATCAGGTATCAGCTTTCGCTCTACAAGCTGCCTTAAGAAATCAAATTCAATCTGAGAAGCTGCCGGGAAACCAACCTCAATCTCTTTAAAACCCAGTCTTATAAGCAGATCAAACATCTCGATCTTCTCTTCCACGACCATTGGCTCTGTAAGAGCCTGGTTTCCATCTCTCAAATCAACGCTACACCAGATAGGCGCTTTCTTAATCTCATTGCACGGCCATTGTCTCTCCGGATTACTGACTACCGGTACCTTTTTATATCTTTGATAATTCAACATGTTTTATCTCCTCCATCATCATTTATTCATCTGTCCTGTCC
>JAEWRS010000376.1 GCA_023398855.1 Bacillota bacterium | reverse complement strand
CTTGATGGGTGGAGCGTAAAGACTGTGCAGAGTGGAAAGCAAGGGACAGAGATAAAATCTGGCCCTTGTTTTATATTGTGGGGTTTATTTTGGGCCAAACAGATAGTCAATATAAAGAACATTTGTTTGCTAAATCCGTAATAATATGGTATATTATTTTTATCAGTTCCAATAATAAATGTGTTGAGAATGCTATTCCAGGAAGTTTATTACAGATACCAAAGATTGAAGCGTATGGTTGTTATTAAAAAAGGGGGCGGCGGGTATTGCTCGCAATGATATTTGTATGAACAAAATTGACAAGAATTATAAACCTGTTAAAATACCGGGACAAAACTCTTTTTTTGAAGAAAAGGAAAGGCAATTAAAGCTATTTCTGCAAAATGTTTCTTCTGATTCCGCTGAAGAAGAGGTTTTTGCTGAGATTGAAATTGACGCAGGAACAAACGGCAATCAGACTTTTTCTACACCACAGCCACAGGCGGTTAATCCGTTTTTTGATGAAAAGCGTAAAATATTTAATGAAATGAGACAAATCGCCAGAGATATCCAGCTTCCTTTTCATTACAATTCTCATTTTTATAACAAACAAACACGGATGAATCATTCCAAGATATTCTATAAACAAGCTGTTTTTATGAAAGATTTTCAGGACGATTACGATGGTTATGCAGAGTTTACAAACTATTTTCCTTATTATCAGCAAATGAGTTATGCCCAGCTCAGAACCTATTTTACCTGGCGGTCTGATGTGAGAAAGGGTAATGTTACAAATGTATCCTTATCTTATGCTTTTGTGTATATTTACGAGCTGATTCATAATATTGGAGTGGCAGATTCCCAGGAAGGACTTGACAGGCTCATGTTTTTCTGGGGAGCGTTCAGGCGGTTTGGTCCTTCGATTGATAAATACGTGATCCGATGGATAAAGGATTATCATATTTATTACGATCTCCCAAAACCATTTAAGGAATTTGTCTGCGAAAATAATTTACAGGCACATTATGCCAAGGTATTCATGTACGAAACAGACATGAACGACAAATTTGATTTATTTTGTAATATTTCAAAGTATGATATCAATAAATCGATTTATTTTACTGATGATACCAAAGACCAGCTCCGGGTCTGTTTTTGCGATGTAATAGAAAAAATAAGAGTTATTTTTACCAGAGCCGGTATCCTGTTTGATGATTTGATTTTTTATCCTGCCAAAAAGATGTCCCTGTGGATGCCCTTTAAGGACGCATTATTTTATTCTCCCTCCAAGAACCCGGATAAGAAGGTTGTTTTTTCTGATAAAGAAATTTATATATGTACTCATAACACATGGTCATTTAGTTCCACATTGTCTATGAACAGCGGCCGGCAGCTCATTGGCTATATCATGAAGCAAACAGAGTCAGAGTTACGAAAGGTCACAAATTTCAAGCACAAGCTGACTGCTGATATTCGATTAGTAGACGGGGAACTGATAAAAAAGCTTGAAGCAGCGGGACTTTCCCTTGAAAACATCATTCGCGAGGCTGTGCTTTTGTATTACAAAGAGTCAACGAAAATAATTGTATCAATAGATGAGGCATCTCTTCATAAAATAAGACTTGATGCCGATGACACGCAGGAAAAGCTGATTGTTCCGGATACCATGTCCGGGATGCATTCTGAAGCATCCGCAGCAGAGATCAGTCCCATGTTAACGCAAACAGTGATTGCAGATGCCTATGAAGAGGTGGAAGACAATTGGACCAGTCTGTTTCATATGCTCGGGGAAACAGAAGTGAGTGCGCTTAAATTAATACTTCAGGGTGATTCAAGTTTAAAACATTTTGCAGATGCCAACGGAATCATGCTGGAAGTGCTGGCTGACAGCATTAATGAAAAGGCGATTGACACAATTGGGGATAACATTCTTGAGCTAGATGATTGTTTGACAATATACGAAGAATATATAAATAAAATTAGGGAAATGGTGTATTAAGATGGAAAACAGAGTGCCCATGAGGATAGCCAATATATTAATCAATGCATTAAAGGGCGGTGTCGTTCCCCGCGTAGGACTTGAATACATTACCGTAGGACGGACACAGGAAATTGCAGCTATATTACATGATATTGAAATGATTGAGGATGGAAGTGCTTCTTTTCGGTTTATCGTTGGCAAGTATGGCAGCGGTAAGAGCTTTTTACTACAAACCATACGCAATTATGCTACAGCAAAAGGCTTTGCTGTAGTTGATGCGGACCTTTCACCGGAACGACGGTTTGCAGGAACAAAAGGACAAGGACTGGCAACATACAAAGAGCTGATCCAAAACCTTTCAACGAAATCAAAGCCGGATGGCGGTGCGCTGCCGCTGATTTTGGAAAAATGGATTTCAGGCATACAGGCGTCCATAAGATCACAAACCGAAGCAGAAGGTGAAGCATTCAACCGGTTAGTTGAAAAACAGATATATGCTGTTGCCGATTCCCTTGAGGGTATGGTCAACGGTTTTGAGTTTGCCAAGGCAGTAGCAGCTTACTGGAGAGCATACCAACAAGATGATGCGGCAATGAAATCAAATGTATTGAAGTGGTTTCGGGGTGAATATGTAACCCGCAAGGAAGCAAAGGCAGATTTGGATATTAATTTCATTGTTACCGATGAAACCTGGTATGATTTTTTGAAAATATTTGCTGTTTTTTTAGTTAACGCCGGATATAAGGGGTTATTGGTTTTTATTGATGAACTTGTCAACATCTTTAAGATTCCAAACTCCATCACAAGACAAAACAATTATGAAAAGGTTCTGACTATTTATAATGACGTGTTACAGGGAAAAGCAAAGCACATTGGATTTTTAATCGGAGGCACCCCTCAGTGTATTGAAGATAAATACAAAGGTTTGTTCAGCTATGAGGCTCTGCGTTCCCGCCTTGCAGAAGGACATTTTGCAACTGACGAGATAAAGGACTTGACAGCTCCCATTATCAGGCTGCAAATGCTGACCCAGGAAGAGGTATATGTTCTCGTTGAAAAGCTGAGGGACATCCATGGGCAGCTATATAACTATACTCCTACCATGAGACATGAGGATTTATTATACTTTCTGACGGTAGAATATAATCGTGTTGGAGCAGACACACATATTACTCCAAGAGAGATTATCCGGGATTTCATTGAACTTGTTAATATTCTGCATCAGAATCCCCAAAAAAGCGTGTCAGATATTTTAGGCAGCAACAGCTTTGAAATGGCAAAGGGTGGCCTGTCTGATGAGTTGCTACACAGTGATTTTTTAGATTTCGAGGTGTAAATAAATATGGATGTATTTAACAGACTTGCTCCTTTCATACAGGATTTTATATACCAGAATCAATGGGAGGAGCTGCGTGGAATCCAGGTTGCCTCCTGTGAGGTCATTTTCTCCGGCCAGGATAATTTACTGCTTTCTTCGGGTACTGCCTCTGGAAAAACAGAAGCGGCTTTTTTGCCTGTGCTTACGGAGCTGTATGAAAAACCTTCCCGTTCGGTAGGTATTATGTATATCTCTCCGCTGAAGGCTCTGATTAATGACCAGTTCAAACGCCTTGAGCAGTTACTTGTCCAGTCCCATATTCCTGTATGCAAATGGCATGGTGATGCATCTCAGACAAAGAAAAACCAGCTGATCAAGCATCCGGAAGGAATTATCCAAATCACTCCGGAATCTCTGGAAAGCCTTCTGACCAATAAGCGGGGCGCCTGCCTTCAGATGTTTTCTGATCTGCGATTTGTCATCATTGATGAGGTACATCAGTTTATGCGGGATCCACGGGGGGTTCAGCTGCTGTGTATCTTAGAACGCCTTCAAAAGCTGACTGGCGTAAATCCAAGACGTATCGGCCTTTCGGCAACGCTTGGTGATGTGACTCTGGCGCAGAACTGGCTTAATACTGGAACTGGCCGTAATTGTGCCGCTCCCATAGTGGAAGAAGATAAGAGGCGCATCAGGCTTCATGTTGAACGGTTTATGAACCTGCATGATAAGAGAGATGTGGCTGACAGCGACGCAGGGGACAACAAGGTTGTGACAGGTGGGGACATGGGCAATCGGGAGCATTACGAATATTTATTTAAGATGACTCTTGATAAAAAAACCATTATCTTTACAAACAGCCGGGAAGAAACCGAACTTGTTATGGCAAATCTTCGTGAAATTGCTTTGCAGAAAAAAGCACCAGATGTCTACCGGGTTCATCACGGAAATGTTTCGGCGTTGCTTCGCGAAAATACAGAAGATGAGATGAAATCAGGTGATGATAAGATTGTCACCGGTGCGACGGTTACATTGGAATTAGGTATTGACATTGGTTCACTTGATCAGGCGGTACAGGTTGGAGCTCCCCTTAGTGTTTCCAGCTTTGCACAGCGTCTTGGCAGATGTGGACGCAGGGGGCAGGTTCCACAACTGCTATTTACCTTTGTGGAAGATATCCGAATTAATCCCGCTGACACGCTGGGGCCTATTAATTGGGAGTTTATCCGGACAATTGCTATTATTGAGCTGTATATAAAGGACCATTGGATTGAGCCCATTTATCCCCAGCATCATGCGTATAACCTATTGTATCATCAGACGATGAGCCACTTAAAAAGCAGCGGTGAACTATCTCCTGGGGCTATTGCACAGACGATTCTTACTTTGGGCTGCTTTCAACATATTTCTCAGGAGGATTATAAACAGTTATTGACTCATCTGATCAATATGGAACAATTGCAGCGAACAGAACATGGTGGCTTGATGATTGGCAGGGAGGGAGAAAAAGTGGTGAACAGCCACCATTTTCTCACGGTATTTCTTGCTCCGGAATATTTACTTGTCAAAGACGAAAACCGCACGATCGGGACGGTTGATAAGGTTTATCCTGTTGGTACCCGCTTTGCATTGGCCGGCAGGACGTGGGAAACGGTTGATGTGAATACCAAATCAAAAGTTATTTTTGTTAAAAAGGTACCGGGAATTTCTGTAGTTGATTGGGATGTGGATTTCAATGCGGAGCTGCATACTGTTTTAGTGAAAAAAATCCGCAGTATTCTTCAAGGTGATCTACTTTATCCTTATTTGAGTGAGAGATGCCGCGAGCGGTTAACGGAAATACAATATATTGCCAGAAACAGCGGTATTTTAGAAAATCTGGTTACCCCACTTTCCGATACAAAATACGCCGTATTCCCCTGGGTCGGTACCCGGCAGCTGGTAACGCTTCATTATGCGTTGTTGGGAAGGAAGATTAAAAGTAAACACCCCTGGATTACCTGCGTCTATTTAGAAGTGAATTTTACAGGAACGAAAGAAGAATTGGAACATATAATTTCCCACATAGTAAAATCTGATTTAGATTTGTATGAGCTTCCTTTGCCTGAGAAAGTGCAGATTGACGGTAAGTATAATGAGTTTATACCCTTTCACTTACTACGCAAACAATTTATAGAGGATTATCTGGACTTTGAAGGGCTTAGAGAGGCCTTTTAATGCAGCACAGCTGTATTTATGGGAAGTAGGAAAACCGCTGTTTCTTTATTATACAAAAGAAACCGCGGTTTTCCCTTTTTCCTCATAGTAATCAAGCCTATTTTTGCTTTTTCATAATATAATATTCCATGCTTTTATCTATATCAGCAATGATATTCACCAGTTGATCCATTGGATAGGTGAAATCAGATTCCACCCATCTGCTTATGATGGCAAGACAGCCC
>JAEWRS010000360.1 GCA_023398855.1 Bacillota bacterium | reverse complement strand
TGACAGGGAGCGCAAGGAGTTTTATCCCATGATTTTCCGGCTCATGGAGGAGAATATGGAGCGGATTTCCGGAGATATCGACTGGTTCATTGAGAAGTTCGATTATTTAAACAGAGATGCGGATTGGAAGCAGTCAAAGGACGCCCTGCAGAGGGGGATGCAAAAGATCCGGGGCGGATATCCGGCAGATCCTGTTTATAAGCAGCGGTAGGCTTACCGGCTTAGCCTTTTAAACTGTCCCGGCGTATAGCCTGTTGTCTGGCGGAAGGTGCGGATAAAGTTGGAATAATCATGAAAGCCTGACAAATGGCAGGCCTCTGAAACCGCATATCCCTGAGACAGCAGATCTTTTGCCAGTGCCACCCGCTTTACCACGATGTACTGGAAGATGCTGCTTTCAGTCTCTGACTTAAATAAATGGCTGATATAATATTTGTCAAGGGAAAGAGCCTGGGATATGGAATCCAGGGACATGGGAGTTGTTAAATTACGATCAATATAACTCATAATTGCCTGAGCCCGGTGAGGCCTGGGTGCAGTTCTGGCTGAGCTTGTCTTTTGCCAGGCTTTGTTAATGAGAATCAGAATCTGGAGCAATGTGGTCATTGCCGTCAAATCGCTGCCGTAAGTGCAGCGGTTTTTTATTGCCTCATGAAGGCTCTGGGCCATGGAAATCAGGCTCCCGTATTCCTCCTTTGAAAGCGAGACCAGATTCCCTTTTGCAGGTTCCCGGTGAAAGCAGTCCAAAAGGTTCGTATCAGGAGTGGAGTAGGGGCGGATAAAGGCGGGATTCACGTGAATGACCAGGCGGGTGAAGGCTTTGTTTGTGGTATTGATTGCCTTGTGAATTTCCCGGTTAGAAAACAGGATCAGGCTTCCGGGGCTTAAATGGTAGCAGACGTTTTCAACAAAATACTGGACATGGCCTTCTGTGAGCAAATAGATTTCATGGCTGTTATGCATGTGAAAATCCACGTTTCCGGCCATATGGCTGGTAGTAAAGTCACAGCTGAAGGGTTCGGAAAATTCCCTGTAATGGTATGGCGTTTCCTTATTCATGAGGTCCTCCTGAAGTAGACAATCTGCGCATACTTCTTCTCAATCTGCGCAAACAAATTGCGTTAAAATGGGTATATAATTAATCTACCACAAAAAGAAGGAAAAGAAAAGAGGAGGGAATCATGGTTCGGGTTGGGATAATCGGCTGTGGAAATATCGGGGGAGTTCATGCCATGGTACTCAATGAAATAAAAGAGGCCAGGATTTGCGCTCTGGCGGATATCCGGCCGGAGCGGGCAGAGGAATATTCAGCCCGTTTTACAGAAGGAAGGGCAAGGGCTTATGGATCCATGGAAGAAATGCTTGAAAAGGAAGTGCTGGATGTGGTCCATATCTGCACCCCTCATCACTGCCATGTGCCCATGGCTTCAGAGGCTTTAATAAGGGGCCTTCATGTGTTCATGGAAAAACCGCCTGCCATAAGCAGGGAACAGTTTAAAGAGCTTTTAAGGGTTTCCGGCCAAAGCAGGGGCAGGCTGGGCATCTGCTTCCAGAACCGTTATAATGAAACCACAAAAAAGGTAAATGAGCTGTTAGCACAGGGAGTGCTTGGCAGGCTGCGAGGCGGAAGGGCCTTTGTCACCTGGCACAGGAATGCTTCTTATTACATAGAAAGCGGCTGGAGGGGGAAGCTTGAGACAGAAGGAGGAGGGGTATTGATCAACCAGTCCATTCACGCTCTGGACTTACTTTTATCATGGCTTGGAAGGCCTGTGAAAATGGAAGCTTCCATGAGTAACCACCACTTAAAGGGGATCGCAGAGGTGGAGGATACCCTGGAAGCCTATATGACCTTTACAGAGGACGAGGAACCGGTAAGTGCCAGCTTTTATGCCACCACTGCTTACCCTGTGGATGCACCGGTTTTCTTTGAGCTTGTCGGTGAAAAAGGGTTTATCCGCCTGGAGGGAAATTCTGTCTGGTATCAGACAAAGGAGCTGGAGGAGCCTGTGGTCTGGCAGGCGGAGAAAAGCTCCCTCCTGGGTAAGACCTATTGGGGAAACGGCCATGAAGCCTGTATCAGGGATTTTTATGATTGTCTGGATACCGGGAGGGACTATTTCAATGACATAGCCTCGGTTCAGAATACTTTTTACACCATGATGGATATTTATGATTCAGCAAGAAATGAGGGGAGATAAGACATGGATAAGGTAAGACTTGGGATAATCGGGGTCGGAAACATGGGAACAGGCCATTTAAAGAATATTCTGGAGGGAAAGGTTCCTGAGCTGGAGATGACTGCCGTGGCAGACCGCCAGGAGGCCAGAAGAGCCTGGGCAAAGGAGAATTTACCGGTATCGGCTGTAGTCTTTGAAGAAGGAAGGGATTTGATTGCAGCAGGCGTGTGTGATGCAGTCCTGATCGCAGTGCCTCATTACCAGCATCCGGAGCTGACCATTGATGCCATGGAACACGGACTTCATGTGATGTGTGAAAAGCCTGCAGGAGTTTACACCAGGCAGGTCCGTGAAATGAACGAAGCGGCCCGGAAAAGCGACCGGGTTTTTGGCATGATGTTCAATCAGAGGACCAACTGCATTTACCGGAAAATGCATGAGCTTGTCACAGGCGGAGAGCTGGGCGCCATCAAACGGGTCAACTGGATTGTGACAGACTGGTACCGCACCCAGTCTTATTATGACTCAGGAAGCTGGAGAGCCACCTGGGATGGAGAAGGCGGCGGTGTTCTGTTAAACCAGTGTCCTCATAACATGGATTTAATCCAGTGGATCTGCGGAATGCCAAGCAAGGTACAGGCCTTCTGCCACAACGGGAAATGGCATGACATTGAAGTGGAAGATGATGTGACGGCTTATATGGAGTATCCAAACGGAGCAACAGGAGTGTTTGTCACCACAACCGCGGACGCACCGGGGACCAACCGGTTCGAAATCACTTTGGAAATGGGCAAGCTGGTCTGCGAAGATAATAAGCTCATGCTTCATAAGCTGGCAGAAAACGAGCGCACCTTCTACAAAACGGCAAAGGGCGGGTTTGATACTCCTGAATGCACAGTAACAGAGGTTGATATTGACGGGGAAAATGAGCAGCATGTGGGTGTGTTAAAGGCATTTGCAGGTAACATTCTTCATGGTACGCCCCTGATTGCGGAGGGCATGGAAGGGATCAACGGTCTGACCTTATCAAATGCCATGCATTTATCCAGCTGGCTAAAGAGAGCGGTTGAGATTCCCTTTGATGAGGATTTATTTTTGGAGGAACTTAATAAGCGACGCAGGGAATCCAGGAAAAAAGAAGGATCGAGCGTGGTATTTGATACGGAAGGAAGCTATTAAGAGATAAAAAGGAGAAAATATTATGTGGTCTGGCATTCAATTATCGGGTTTTGCAGATGAAATCCATATGGATTTAGGAAAACAGATGGAAGTGTTAAAAAAGTTGGGGATTCATCATGTGGAGATGCGGGGGGTCAACGGGAAGGGCCTGGCAGAGCATGGCATGAGCCAGGTAAGAGAAATAAAAAAGCAGCTTGAGGAAGAGGGAATCCGCCTGTCCTCTGTAGGTTCTCCCATTGGAAAGATTAAGATCACCGATGATTTTGCTCCTCATATGGAGCTTTACAAGCACACCGTGGAAATTGCCCATGAGCTGGAGGCTCCATACATACGCATGTTCAGCTTCTTCATGCCTGAGAATGAAAGCTATGTCCCATACAGGGGAAAGGTTATGGATCAGCTGGGACAGCTTGCAGATTATGCAAAGGCCAACCGTGCGGTGCTTGTCCATGAGAATGAAAAGGATATTTACGGAGACGTGGCGGACCGCTGTCTGGAAATCATGAAGGAATTCTATGGGGAGCATTTTAAGGCTGTCTTTGACTTTGCCAATTTCGTTCAGTGCAAACAGGATACTCTGGAAGCCTATGAAATGTTAAAGCCCTACATCGCCTACATCCATATTAAGGATGCCCGGTGGTCCGATGCCGGCGTGGTTCCGGCAGGCATGGGAGACGGGCATGTGGAAGAGATCTTAAGAATGCTGAAGGCCGGTGGGTATGAGGGCTTTTTATCCCTGGAACCTCATTTAAGTGACTTTGCAGGTTTTAACGCTTTGGAGCAGAATTCCGCCCAGAAGAAAAGGATGAGCGGGGAAGAAGCGTTTACCATGGCATATGAGTCTCTCCGTAACATTTTGGAAAAGATGTAACCTCATCAAACAGCGAGACAGGGGCCACCTCATGATATGGGGTACTGTGCCCCTTTATCATCGCAAATATCTCAATGACCTGCATAGGAGGAAACAGTAAAAAACAAAAGAGCTTTGTTCATGGTTCAGGAGCGATCTCAATGGCGCATCCCAACTCCCTGCAATAGGAGCAGAAGGCGTCGTCAGGTATCCGTTCGGTCAGGATATAATCAAACTGCCCGATTTCTCCGAAAGTCATGAGAGAGGTGCGCCCAAACTTTGAGGAATCTGCCAGAAGGTAATGCTTCTGGCTCTTTTTTAATGCTGTTTTTTTAATGGTGTACTCCTCCGTGGAAGCGTTGCAGACTCCGGCCTGGGCAGAGATTCCTGTGCAGGCCATAAATGCCCGGACAATGTTATAATCCTCTAAGTATTCCACACAGGAACTGCCAACCAGGGAAGCGGTATCTCTTTTTAAAGATCCTGGAAGGGCAATTACATTGATATTCGGATAACTCATGGACTTGTTAATGACCTGGAGGCTGTTGGTAATGACCGTAACCGAGCTTAAATGAGCCAGGTGATCCACAATATTCATGGTGGTGGTTCCGCTGTCAATGAATATGATATCCCTTTCCCTCACAAAGGAAGCAGCCAGAGCACCGATCCTCTGCTTGCCCTGTGCATTTCTGCCGGCACGTTCATGGAACGTGACCAGGCTGGGAATTGCTGTTGTACTTTCACATGCAACCACTCCTCCGTAGACCTTTTCCACGGTACCCCGGGAGACAAGGATTTCCAAGTCCCGGCGCAGCGTGTTTTTTGATATTTCAAATTCTTCACACAAGGCGTCAATGGAGGCGGCCTTGTGCTCTAATATATATTGTTCCAGTTGATCAATACGGGAAATTCTCATGGTTGTACTCCTTGCTTGACAGCTTTTTTGCATGCTGTTCTGGTGAGATTATAACAGATCCTTTGAAAAATATCAAGAAGTAACCAAAACATGATCATGTTTGGATAAAATCTCAAAGATTTTCTTGACTGATTTAAAAAAAAATGATAGAATATGACCAAAAGATGACATAAATACTACCAATACATAACCATGAAGAGCGTAAGAGATTAAGGTTTTTCATGTTTCTGATGGAATGACCGTGAAATCAGGAATCAGCGGAGAATGTTCCATATATATGGAATGGAAAAATCCGCATAAAGGAGAAGAAGTATGGGATTAGTTAGAATGAAGGAATTGCTGAAACAGGCATCAGAAAAAAACAGGGCCGTGGGAGCCTTTAGTGTGGGAAACCTTGAGATGGTGAAGGGAGCTGTGAAAGCGGCTGAAGACATGAACGCTCCCATTATCCTGCAGATCGCAGAAGTACGTCTGCCCCATTCCCCGCTGGCGCTGATGGGGCCAATGATGGTGGAAGCAGCGAAGAACGCATCGGTTGATATTGCGGTCCATCTGGACCATGGCAAATCCATTGAAGTGTTAAGACAGGCTCTGGATTACGGATTTACTTCTATCATGATGGATGGCTCCACCCTACCCTTTGATGAAAATATAACAAAAACCCTGGAGGCGGCGGAGCTTGCCAGGAAGTATGGAGCCACCGTAGAAGCGGAGCTTGGTCTGGTGGGCGGCAGCGAGGATGGAAGCATTGATGAAGGAATCCGCTGTACCAATCCTGAGGATTCCAAGATATTTTGCCTGAGGACCGGTGTGGATGCCCTGGCAGTTGCAATTGGCAATGCCCATGGTAATTATCCGGTTGCACCCAGACTGGCTTTTGATGTTTTAGAAGCCATTGATCAGAAGATTGAAGTGCCTCTGGTCCTTCACGGAGGAACCGGAATTACCCCGGAGGACTTCCGAAAGGCCATTGGACTTGGAATCCGGAAGATCAACATTGCAACAGCCAGCTTTGACAGCCTTACAAAGGAAGCTGAAAAGTATCTGGTTACGGATGGAAAGCATGATTATTTCGGGCTGAATGAAGCCATGGTCCGGGGAGTGTATGAGAATGTAAAGCAGCATATCCGGATCTTTCAGTGCGAGGAGCCGCTAATATAAACCAGTATGGTGGGATGACACAGCAGCATGGAGGTTTGAAACAAACCCTCCGGCCATGAATCCAGTTAAAATAACCAAAAACGCGTAAACCGCCCGTTTTACATAACGTGCGTAGACTTAAACAAAGAGAAAGGAATGGATATAAAAATGGGAGAAGCAAAAAAATTAAAGTATCTTGTAAACGGTCAGTGGAAGGAATCAATGACAGATAAGTATTCCGATGCCTGCGATCCAAGCACCGGCGAGGTCATTGCCCAGGTTCCTTGCTGCACACCGGCTGAAGTGGAAGAAGCGGTAAATGCGGCAAAAGCAGCATTTCCTTCATGGTCATCGACTCCTGTAGTAAAAAGAGTCCAGGTACTCTATAAGCTCAGGGATTTGCTCATAGAGCATATGGATGAACTGACTATGCTGGTGGCAAAGGAAAACGGGAAAAGCTGGGAAGAGGCTCAGGGCGATGTACTGAAAGCCAAAGAAGGAACGGAACAAGCCATCAGTGCCCCCTCGCTGATGATGGGAGAAAGCCTGATGGACGCTTCCACTGGGTTTGATACGGTTTTGTACCGTATGCCTTTAGGGGTATTTGCGGGTATTGTGCCATTTAATTTCCCTGCAATGATTCCAATGGGCTGGATGGCTCCCATGTGTATAGCCTGTGGCAATACCATTGTGCTGAAAGCGGCTTCCTTTACCCCCCAGTCCTGTATGCGTATAGCAGAACTGTATAAAGAAGCAGGACTGCCGGATGGAGTTATCAATATTGTCACCTGCTCCAGAAAAGAGGCGGAGATTCTCCTTACGCATCCGGATATCAAAGGAATCAGCTTTGTTGGCTCTACTTCAGTAGGCATGCATATCTATTCCACAGCAGCGGCTACGGGCAAGAGAGTTCAGGCTCTTTGTGAAGCAAAGAATCATGCATTGGTTTTAAATGATGCGCCGGTCAAGCGTGTGGCAGCGGGTATCATCAACTCTGCCTTCGGATGCGCAGGAGAACGGTGTATGGCTCTGCCTGTTGTGGTAGTACAGGAAGGAATCGCTGATGCACTTGTTGCTGAGATCGTTGCCCAGGCAAAGACACTGAAAGTGGGACCAGCCTATGATAAGAGTACCAAATTGGGGCCGGTGGTAAATAGAGCTCATAAAGAGTCTGTCGTAAAATGGATTGAAACAGGAATCAAAGAGGGCGCTGAGCTTGTGCTGGATGGACGTGACGTGGTAGTGGAAGGATTTGAAAACGGCTTTTATTTAGGGCCCACGATCTTTGATCATGTAACTTCTGGTATGAGCGTAGGGGACAAAGAAATTTTTGGACCGGTGCTGTGCATTAAGAGAGTGAAAACCTTTGAAGAGGGATTGGAAATCATGAATGCCAATCCATATGCAAACGGTTCTGTTATCTTTACCCAGAACGGACATTATGCCAGAGAGTTCGCCAGGCACACAGACGGCGGTATGGTCGGAATTAATGTGGGAATTCCTGTTCCGGTTGGCATGTTTCCTTTTAATGGCAATAAGCTGTCATTTATTGGAGATCTCCACTGCTTAGGCAAGGATGGATACCGGTTCTTTACTGAAAATAAGGTTGTCACAACCAGATGGTTTGATGAGGAAACAGGAGAATCCACTCATGTAAATACCTGGGATGGAACAATCTAAAGCTTACCGGCCAATGACAGATAAAACGCCCTGCAAGGCAGATGAAACCTTGCAGTGTGTTTTTTCACGCTATGAAATGACTGAATTTGCCGGAAAATAATAACAATGGCACGCAAAAACGGGATGGGAGAAATGCAGCAATGGAATATATAAGATTTGATGAAACCAGAGAGATGGACTTAATTCTTCTTGGCAGGGTGGCAATTGATTTCAATCCGGCTTACAATGAATATGTGAAAGAAGAATTCAAACCCTTAAAGAAAGTACACATGTTTGAAAAATTTGTGGGCGGTTCTCCGGCGAACATCGCCGTGGGCGTGACCAGACATGGCATGAAGGCGGGGTTTATCGGGAAAGTATCCGATGACCAATTCGGTGAATTTGTAGTGGATTATTTCAACGAACAGGGGATTGATACCTCTCATATCACAACATGCAGGAATGGAGAAAAGCTGGGACTTACCTTTACAGAAATGCTTTCTTCCAGTGACAGCAGCATCCTGATGTACCGGAACTGCATTGCTGACCTACAGCTTGATGTGGAAGACATAGACGAAGCGTATATTAAAAAGGCAAAAGCAATGTTAATATCAGGTACGGCACTTGCACAAAGCCCGTCAAGAGAGGCAGCTTTAAAGGCAGTCATGCTGGCAAAACGGAATGACGTCAGAATTATTTTTGACATTGATTACAGGGCATATAACTGGAAAAATCCCGATGAAATATCCATTTACTACTCCGCTGTTGCCAAAGAAGCTGACATCATTATGGGTTCAAGAGAAGAATTTAACTTAACGGAAAAGCTGATCAGACCGGGCATGACTGATGAAGAAAGTGCGGCTTTGTGGCAGAGCTACCGGGCCAGAATCGTTGTCATTAAGCATGGAATGAAGGGATCTACTGCATATACCAGTGACGGGCAGTCATTTTCCATCAAGCCGTTTCCAGTGGAAGCCAGAAAGGGATTCGGCGGCGGAGACGGATATGGCGCGGGCTTTCTTTATGGCTTGTACCAGGGCTGGGATATCATAGACTGCCTGGAGTTTGGTTCAGCAGAGGCCTCCATGATGGTAAAGAGCAACAACTGTTCGGATTCCCTGCCTACTCCTGAAGAAGTACATACATTTATAAGAGAAGAAAAGGAAAAGTTTGGTGAAATGATCGCCCGTGTATAAATAGATAAAGGAGAGCGGAATATGTCAAAAACTATAAGAATGACAACGGCACAGGCACTTGTAAAGTTCCTGGATAACCAGTATGTTTCTGCGGATGGAGTGGAAACAAAGTTTGTTGAAGGTATTTTTACTCTTTTTGGACATGGCATTGCGGTTGGATTGGGGGAGGCTCTGGATTCAGACCCTGGACAGCTGCGTGTGCTCCAGGGAAGAAATGAGCAGGGGATGTGCCATACTGCCATTGCTTTTTCAAAACAGAGTAACCGGAAAAAAATCATTCCCTGTGCATCATCCGTGGGACCGGGTGCGGCAAATATGGTAACAGCCTGTGCTACTGCAACGGTAAATAACATTCCGCTGCTGGTATTTCCTGCGGACACCTTTGCATCCAGACAGCCTGATCCGGTATTGCAGCAGTTAGAGCAAAGCAGCAGTCTTGCGGTCACAACCAATGATGCGTTCAGACCGGTGTGTAAATACTGGGACAGGATCACCAGACCGGAGATGATCATGAGCGCCCTGATCAATGCCATGCGAGTGCTCACAGACCCGGCAGAAACAGGGGCGTGCTGCATTTCCCTCTGCCAGGATGTGGAAGGTGAAGCCTATGATTTTCCAGATTACTTCTTTAAGAAGAGGGTACACCGTATCACCAGGCCTCTTGCCGCAGAAGAAGAACTGGATGAGATCACCGACATCCTTGCTAATGCCAGGAAGCCTCTTGTAATCGTCGGTGGGGGAGTCCGTTACTCTGATGCAGGAGAAACCGTGGAAAAATTCTGTGAGGAATTTAAAATACCCTTTGGCGAGACGCAGGGTGGAAAGAGTGCCTGTAAATCAAGCCATCCCTATTGTCTTGGAGGAATCGGAGTGACGGGAACCTATGCCTCCAATGTAATTGCAAAGGATGCTGATGTGGTAATTGCCATTGGCACCAGGCTCAGCGATTTTACAACAAGCTCCAAATGGCTGTATCAAATGGGGGATGTCAGGTTTGTTACCATCAATAACAGCAGATTCCATGCATACAAAATGGATGCGGTCAAGGCTGTCGGGGATGCAAAGGTGACTGTTCAGGCTCTGGCGGAAAAACTCAGGGAAAGATCGTATGTGTCTCAGTACAAGCATGAAATCATGGATGCAAAAAAAGTCTGGGATGAAGAGATGGTGCGTTTAGGCAGCATCGAATACACTGGGGATGACTTTGAACCCAACATAAAAGCGCGGGACCCCAGAACCATTCCGGAGTTTGTCCGACTGACCAATGGTACCATCACCCAAACCGGCGCTCTTGCAGCAATCAGAAGGGTCATTGATGAAGAGGCTACCATTATCACGGCAGGTGGCTCTCTTCCAAGCTGTATGCAGCGTATGTGGACCACTGATAAGCGGGGCGGCTACCATGCAGAATACGGGTATTCCTGTATGGGATATGAAGTGGCCGCCACGCTGGGAGTTAAATTTGCAGAACCAGAAACGGAAGTTTACTGTGTGGTAGGTGACTCCAGCTTCCAGATGCTCCACAGTGAGATCATGACAATTATGCAGGAAAGGCAGAAGGTCAATATCCTGATCTTTGATAACTGTGGCTTTGGCTGCATCAATAATCTGGAAATGAACCATGGAATCGGAAGCCTTGCCACTGAATTCCGCTATACGGACGGGAAAAAGCCTGCAGGGGATTTAATTCCCGTTGACTATGCCAAAATCGGGGAAGGTTACGGCCTGAAGTCTTATACCTGCAGAACCATTAAAGAACTGGAAGAGGCACTGGAAGATGCCAAAACACAGGAAATAGCCTGCCTGTTTGATTTGAAGGTGATTCCAAAGACCATGTCAGATGGGTATGGATCCTGGTGGAACGTTGGAATTGCCACGACCTCGGAAAAGAGCAGTGTAAGAGAAGCGTGGGAAAAGGTTATGGAAGGAAGAAATGGAGCCAGACAGTACTAATATGGCTTTTCCGCTGTGAAAACAGCGGTATAAAAAATATATTATTTGACAGGGGGATTCAAACATGTTAAACAAGGAGAAAGTAAAATTAG
>JAEWRS010000357.1 GCA_023398855.1 Bacillota bacterium | reverse complement strand
TGTTACAAGATATGTTTCTCTGGGCTCTCTGGTGGTCGCAACAATTTTATTTGTATGGCTGTTCCTCTTTGGAAAGATAGGGGCATATGGTCTTGAAGCAGGAACATTGCCCGAATTCTACATAGTGGCAGCCTTGATCAGTGGTCAGGCGTTCTGGCGCCACCGGGCCAATATCGGACGGCTTGTCCGCGGCAGAGAGAATAAAATTTCCATTGGATCTGGAAAAAAATAAAATGAGGTGAAGCAAATGGCTAAAATCGGAGTGATCGGATCAGGGAGCTGGGGGATTGCGCTGGCTGCTCTTCTATATAATAATGGGCATGAAGTGATTGTCTGGTCAGCCCTTCCCGAGGAAATTTCTGAGATGAAATCGACCCACAGGCATCATACTCTTCCGGATCTGGAGCTTCCCGGAGACATGTCTTTTACGGATGATTTAGAAAAAACCATGACAGGAAGGGATCTTCTTGTAACAGCTGTTCCATCCGTATACGTGCGTTCAACTGCAAAAAAGATGAATCTTTTTTGCAGATACGGTCAGGTGGTTGTCAATGTGGCAAAAGGAATTGAAGAATCTACACTTATGACCCTTTCTGAAATTCTGGAAGAGGAACTTCCCATGGCAGATGTGGCAGTTCTTTCAGGTCCCAGTCATGCGGAAGAAGTGAGCAAAGGCCTGCCCACTACCTGTGTGGCAGGTGCCCGTACCAGAAAGACAGGGGAATACGTCCAGGGCATTTTTATGAGCGAAGTTTTCCGGGTTTATACAAGCCCTGATATCCAGGGAATTGAGCTGGGAGCTTCCCTTAAAAATGTCATTGCCCTTGCTGCGGGAATTGCCGATGGATTGGGCTACGGTGACAATACAAAAGCAGCCCTCATCACAAGAGGCATTGCAGAAATATCCAGGCTGGGAACAGCTATGGGAGGCAAATTCCAGACCTTTTGCGGTTTGTCAGGGATTGGGGATCTGATTGTGACCTGTGCAAGTATGCACAGCCGGAACAGAAGAGCAGGAATTTTAATCGGCCAGGGAAAGACCATGGATGAAGCCACAAAGGAAGTAAAGATGGTGGTGGAAGGTATTTACTCTGCCAAGGCAGCTCTGGCTCTGTCGGTAAACTACTGCATATCCATGCCCATCGTGGAACAGGTAAATTCAGTCCTGTTTGACGGCAAACCCGCATCAGAGGCTGTGAAGGATTTGATGTTAAGGGATAAGACCATTGAAAGCTCTGACCTGCCCTGGGATAAATAGTAAAAAATCTGATTGATTTTTTCTTAAATGAAGAAAAGCAGTTGACATTTTTATAAAGCCATTTTATTATAAAGACTATGTATAGTCGACGAAGTTCGATTTGTCTCTTGGGAATCGGGCTGTTGATTTACTGGTTTTGGGCTTAGGATTGTCAGGCTTTAACAAGTAAATCATGCTACAGGAACTGTATATATAAACGTTGTATGAGGAGGAATGGATTATGAAAAAATCAATGAAGAAGTTACTGAGTCTTGGCATGGCAGTTGCTTTGGCAGCATCTTTAACTGCATGCGGAGGCGGTAAAGCTTCAGAAACCACCACTGCCGCAGATTCAAAAGCGGCATCAGGAGAGACTACGGAAGCAGCAAAGGCTTCTGGTGAAGGCTCCTTTAAAATTGGAGGTATCGGACCCATTACCGGCGGAGCAGCTATTTATGGACAGGCTGTTATGCACGGAGCAGAACTGGCCATTAACGAGATCAATGCAGCCGGAGGAATCAATGGCGCACAGATCGAGTACAACTTCCAGGATGATGAACACGATACGGAAAAGGCTGTCAATGCTTACAATACCTTAAAGGACTGGGGAATGCAGATGCTGGTCGGCACAGTTACCTCTGCTCCCTGTATTGCGGTAGGTGCGGAATCCAGTAATGACAATATGTTCCAGCTCACTCCTTCCGGTTCTGCAGTAGACTGTGCAAAATTCGACAACCAGTTCCGCGTATGCTTCTCTGATCCAAACCAAGGAGCAGCTTCCGCACAGTACATCGGCGAGAACAAGCTGGCCACCAAGGTTGCCGTTATTTATGACAGCTCCGATGTTTATTCTTCCGGAATCCATGATAAATTCCTTTCTGAAGCAGCTAACCAGGGGATTGAAATTGTATCTGATGAGGCTTTTACCGCTGATAACAATACCAATTTCTCCGTACAGCTTCAAAAGGCTCAGGATTCAGGCGCTGAGCTTGTATTCCTTCCAATTTACTATTCCCAGGCTGCCCTGATCCTTGCTCAGGCAAAACAGATGGGATATGCGCCACAGTTCTTTGGCTGTGACGGACTTGACGGACTTTTGACCGTTGAAAACTTTGATACTGCACTAGCTGAAAATGTTATGCTTCTGACACCGTTTGCCGCTGATTCAAAGGATGAGCTGACACAGAAGTTTGTTACAACCTTCAAAGAGAAATACGGTGAGATACCCAACCAGTTTGCTGCCGACGGTTATGATGCGGTTTTCGCCATCAAAGCTGCTGCTGAAAAATCAGGGATTACAGCAGATATGGATGCTTCCGCAATCTGTGATGCTTTAAAGACAGCTATGACAGAAATCTCCATGAACGGTTAAACAGGCGAAAACATGAAGTGGTCTAAAGATGGAGAACCTGATAAGGCTCCTAAGGCTGTTAAGATCGTAAATGGTGTTTACACTGCAATGTAATTACTGAATTTCATTCATTTGGTAAATGACCCAATAGAGGGTCGTCCAGAGGACGACCCTCTTCTTTTAAAATAAACAACGAATGAGGTGCGATGATATGATGAGTTTCATATCCTATTTTATTAATGGTCTAAGCCTGGGCAGCGTTTATGCTATCATTGCC
>JAEWRS010000337.1 GCA_023398855.1 Bacillota bacterium | reverse complement strand
GCCTTAGCCCTTGCTGTTTCCGGTGCGCTGCTACTGACTGGCTGTCAAAAGGCAGGAGACAGTAGCACAGGAGGCAGTAAATTAAGTGACAAGACGGAGGCAGTAGAGGAAATTGGCACTTCTTCTGGTGAAATAGTAGAAATTGAATATTTAAGCCATAAAAGTGAAAAAGAAGCCATCGAAGCGATGGACACCTTAATTGAAAAATTCAATAAAGAAAACCCCGGTATCAAGGTAATTCATACGCCAACTCCTGATTTTACCACGGTGTTGACTACGAGGGCACAGACCAATGAAATGCCGGATGTATTCAGCCTGACAACCAACAATACTTATGAAATGATGTTCCGGGATGGATTGATTATGGATTTAACAGGTCAGGATTTTTTGAGTAATGTGAAGGAAGAAACTTTAGAGCTTTCCAAGTTTGAAGGAAAAAACTGGAGGCTGCCATATTCTTTAAGCGCTTATGGAATCTATGTAAGGACTGATATATTTAAAGATAATGGAATTGAGATTCCAACCACTTACGAAGAACTGATAAAAGTAGCTGGAGAATTAAAAGCAAAGGGCATTACTCCATTTAACACCCAGGACAAGGATTTAAGCGGCATTGCCCAGCGGATGGAGCGGGTCATGGGGATTATAGACGCAACAGATGAAGAGTTTAAGAAAATTGCAGACAGTTCATTAGCTCCCCAGGATTCCATAGTATTAAAAACTTACGCAAAAGTGTCAAATGATATAACAAAATATACCACTGAGGATTCTCTTGGAGTAGATCAGACCGCTATTTATCAGAATTTTGCAAATAATGGCGGTGCCATGCTGATACAGGGTACCTGGGCATTAACAACCCTAAAGAACTATAATCCGGAGATTGTGGTGGCCCTGGTGCCATTTCCTAATCCAACGGGAGGAGAAACAAGGGTGCCAATCAGTATTGATACCAGTTTCTGCATTGCAGAAGGCTCAAAGCATAAAGAGGAAGCTCTTAAATTTCTGGAATTTTTAAGCAGAACAGAAAATGCACAGGTTTATACAGATTTTGAGCGTTCTCCCAATGTAATAAAAGGCGTGGATTATAAGGTGGATGAATTTGCAGCGATCTCAGAGAAGATGGATAAGGGGGAAATCTTTGTCAGCTTAAATGCCTTATGGCCCAGCGGACTCAGAAATGAACTTCGTGACCCTGCTCAGTCCCTGATTATGGATGGGAAGGAAGCCTCATTCATAGACGCTGCCGGAGAGATCATTAAAAACATATATAACAATCAATAGTGTATATGGGGCGGAGCTGGAAATATCTGCTCCGCCTCAATTGAAATAGGAGTGAAAGCCATGGATAAAAATAAAATACAGTCAAAAAGGAGCAGAGGATTCAGCGAAAGAAAACTGACCCTGGGATTGTTTGTAGTGCCCGGATTTCTCATGTACAGCATATTTTTTATTTTGCCCATTTTATTAGGGGCATATTACAGCCTGACTGACTGGAATGGGATCAGTCCCAAGTTTCATTTTGTAGGCCTTCAAAACTATATTCGTATTATATCAGATTCTGCTTTTAAAAAAGCATTGAGTTTTAACTTCAAGTACACGGCTATTCTGATGATAGGCACCTGTGTTATTGGAATCACCCTGGCATTGTTTTTAAATTCAAAGATAAAGGGCCGCTCTTTTTTCCGGGCCTTGTATTTCTTTCCTGCTGTGTTAAGCATGCTGACTGTAAGCCTCATCTTTAATCAGATATTTTACAGGGTGATTCCTGCTCTTGGTTCCAAAATGGGAAGCACCACGTTCAGCAGTAATATTCTTGCCAATAAAAACCTGGCTGTTTACGGAATCCTGTTTGTGCATCTTTGGCAGGGAGTGGCTCTGCCCACGCTTTTATTTTTAGCAGGCCTGCAGACGATTCCGGAAGAGCTTTATGAAGCGGCTGCCTTAGACGGTGCAACAGGCTTTAAGAAGTTTCGGTATATTACGATTCGTTATCTCATGCCAACCTTAAGTGTTGTACTGGTTTTGACGTTAAAAAGCGGCCTGATGGTGTTTGATTATATAAAGAGCATGACAGAGGGCGGGCCGGGAGGTGCCACACAAAGCATTGCATTGTTGATCTATAATGATGGTTTTGTTAAAAACCGGTACAGCTATGGAATTGCAGAAGCAATTCTTGCCGGATTGATTATCGCATTCATTTCTGCTGTTCAAATAAAATTTGCCGATGGAAAGAAGGTGGAATAAGTGAACCGGAGCAAGCTGATGAAACTTATATTTACTTATGTTTTTTTATGTGCGGGGGCACTCCTTATTTTATTTCCTCTTTATGTATGCATTGTCACAACCCTTAAAACAGAGGCGGAAAGTGCGGTCAGCTTTTTTACCATGCCTTCCACCTTTTATCTGGATAATTATAAAAAGATTCTTCATGACCCAAAGCTCTTTTATGCCTTTGGCAACACAATATTTGTTACGGGATCTTCTCTAATTGTTAATTTTATTATTATGCCAGCCATGAGCTATGGACTGTCTCGTTCCATGGAGGACAATAAATCAGTCAGAATATTATATTATTTCCTGCTATTGGGAATATTTATACCGTTTCAGGTCCGAATGATGCCATTGGTAAAGCTTATGAGCGCCTTGGGAATTTTAAATCAGGTTGGACTGGTTGTTTTGTATATAGCACAAGCAACCTGTGAAAGCGTATTTCTTTATGTGGGTTATTTAGCTACTGTAAGCAAAAATCTGGAAGAAGCGGCTTTTATTGACGGAGCCAGTACCTTCCAGACGTACCAAAAGGTGATACTGCCATTGATGAAGCCGATTATTGCCACTGTTATGATACGGGAGGGGCTTGCATACTGGAATGACTTTATGCTGCCGCTTGTCACTTTAAATCGTTCCTGGAAGTCCTGGACCCTTACAATCTTCCAATATAACTTCAAATCAGAATTTAATGTGGATTATAGCCTGGCATTTACTTGCTTTATTATTGCAAGCCTGCCTATTGTTATTTTTTACGCAATGATGCAAAAACATATTATAGGAGGTCTGACCAGTGGAGCGGTTAAAGGATAGACGAAAGATGCTGACTCTTAATACTCATAGCTGGATCGAAGAAAACAGCAAAGAAAAATTTCAGATCCTTGCCATGGCCATAGCCAGAGAACGCTATGATGTCATTGCACTCCAGGTAGTAAACCAAACTGCTGATTCGGAGATAGTTCCGGCAGACAGTCCTCTTCTTCGGGGAAATATTCCTACCGGCATGCAGCCTGCTGTTAAAATGGATAATTTTGCCTTGCTCCTTGCCAGGGAG
>JAEWRS010000320.1 GCA_023398855.1 Bacillota bacterium | reverse complement strand
TGTTACCGATGAGAGTGGTATGAAGAGATTGGTACATATTAGGCTTTGGCATTGCGATATAATCCTTGAAACGGCCTGGTATCGGTTTATACATCTCATGGATCACACCAAGGGCAGCATAACAATCCTTTACACTTTCTACGATAATGCGTACGGCAAACAGGTCATATATCTGATCCAGGGTCTTGTTCTGGTTCACCATTTTCTTATATATACTGAAAAAATGCTTTACACGGCCATCCACCCTGGCGTCAATTCCGCCGGTCTTTAAGTGGTCCTGTACTTCATCCACTATACTTTTTACAAAAGTTTCCCTGGCATCTTTTTTCAGTGATATTTTTTCCGCCAGCTCGAAATAAATTTCCGGCTGCAAATATCTTAAAGACAGATCATCAAGCTCAATCTTGATTTTGGAAATACCAAGCCGGTGAGCAATGGGAGCATAGATTTCCATGGTCTCCTTTGCTTTTTCCTTCTGTTTTTCCGGTCTCATGTACTGGAGCGTCCGCATGTTGTGGAGCCGGTCGGCCAGTTTGATGATAATCACGCGGATATCCTTTGCCATAGCTAAGAACATCTTCCGCAAATTCTCAGCCTGTATCTCCATCTTATCCATGGACCAGGATATCTGGGTCAGCTTGGTGACACCATCCACCAAAAGAGCCACCTCTTCCCCGAACTCCCCTTTCAGCTCATCCAGGGACATGATGGTATCTTCCACCACATCGTGAAGAATTCCGGCGGCAATGGTTTCCTTATCCATTTCTAAATCAGCAAGAATGATAGCAACACAAAGAGGGTGAATAATATAATGTTCACCCGATTTGCGCCTTTGGTCCTTATGCGCTTCATCCGCAATATGATATGCTTTTTCTATCATAGAGATATCATCGGAGGGATGGTATCTCCTTATACTGTGGACCAGCTCTTCATAAAGCGCGTCCGGGCTGGTAAAATCAGCCGGAGCCTCCAGGTCAACATCCACCTTCAGCTGCTCTGGGCGCTCCTTTTCCAAAGCTTCCATGTGATTCATTTCCATTTTAGGATTATCTGCCATTTGCCGTCACCTTTTTGTAGCATTTCTGGTTTTCACCGTTTTTTAAACCTAGTTATCATTCATTATAATTATTATTGTCGAAAAATGCAATTATTTTTTCTTTTTCCACTTCATCCAGGAAGGCACCTTCCAAGGCGTACCGGTTCATCTGACTTAAATCTGACTCAGTAAAACCCATATGTTTCTTAATAAGTTCTGCTTCTTTTTCCAGTGTTGTATCTGAAACCGTCATATTATCCGTGTTATAAGTAACCCGGATTCCCCTGTCATAAAAGGCTTTTAAGGGATGCTCCTCTATGGATGGAACTGCCTTGGTCTGAAGGTTGCTGACTACACACATCTCTAAGGTAATCCTTTCCTTTTTTAACAGGTCCATACATGCCTCTGACCGGATTGCCGCACATCCGTGCCCAATTCTTTTTGCCCCGTAATGGACCGCTTTTATGATATTTTCATAATCACCGCACTCTCCCGCGTGTATGGTAAACGGAATTCCTTTTTGCCCGGCAGCCTTAAAAAGAGGCTCAAAATGTTCCATGGGAATCAGCCCTTCCGGCCCTGCAAGATCCAGTCCCACAACGCCCTTTCCAAGATAAGCCTGGGCCAGCTCAAAGGTCTCCTCATTTTCCCGGTCAGGCCCGTTGACCATGGAGCAAAGCAGGATTCCTGCTTTTATCCCGGTCTTGTCCGCTCCCTTCTTTACGCCTCTTATGACCGCTTCCACCGCCTTTTCCTTTGACAGCCCTTTTCTTGTATGAAGCTGGGGCGCAAAGCGGATCTCACTGAGGATCAGGCCCTGAGAAGCCAAACGCTCCGTCAAATCCCAGGAAGCCAGTTCCAGGGCATCTTCTGTCTGAAGCAGCATCCCCGGTAAATCAAAACGTTTTAAATAATCCACCAGGCTTTCACAAGCTTCCCCTGCAACCAGGCTTTCTCTTCCGCCCTTCCCTTCAAAATCATATCCAATCTCAGCTGCAAGGCTCCTTACTGTCTCAATGGATAAAGAGCCGTCCAAATGCAGATGGAGGTCTGTTTCCAATCGTTTCATAGCGCTTCCTCCTTTATGGTTTACTAATGGAAACATTTTATCATATTACTGGAGAAGTAACAATTATTTCGTGGCATACTTCCCGTTTCATGCTATATTGGGATCAGCTGATGGTTATTCTACTTTTTTCCCATACTACAAGAAAGAATCCTGCTTGCGGGATTCTCCGCCTGCGGCGGGTCGCCTCGGCGACATCCAACCCAACCGCCGCAGTGCAATCCTCCGGAGGGTTTTTATCGTATAGGACGAACTTTCCTATACGATAAAAAACGTGCCCCAAAAAGAAGGACACGTTAATCACCGGCAAAAAAGAGAACCAGTTTATTTCCATGGAATACCCTTTTACTGCTTTACTGCCTCAGCAATGGCACAACCGCTTCAAAGGATTGCCTGCTGTATTCATATGCCGCTATTTTATCAACCCCCTCACCGGCTTCATCCAGGTCATAGGGATTTCTGAAAGCTGCCATAACCATTGGGATCCTTAACTTTTCCAGTTCTTTTGCAAGGAAACTCTGCCCCTGGTTAAGATGTCCGTTGTAAGTTCCCAGTACAAGATTTGTATATCCGTCTCTTATTATCTTATCCAGTATTTCATTGATTTCCCCGAAATCCGGATTAATGGAAAAGGAACACGCCTCTCCTCCAAACCGTTCCTGCATAAATGTTGCAAACAACAGATCATCCATAACACTGCTGGAGGCCAAGGTAGACCGGTAGGCATGACAGCTTAAAAACAATGGCTTTTCTCCCAGAAGATGGACATATCCCTTTTCCCGGTTGGTATACCGTATGCTGTCGCGAAACAGGGATTTCACAAAATCCCCTGACTCCTTTGGGCATTTATTTTCAGCTTCAGTATCAGGTGCTGCATACCTTTTTTTGTATGCAAGGATCCGTTCTACGGCATCGTCTATCCGGGACATGGGAATCTCGCCGGATTCCACTGCCTTTTCTATTTCCCTCACCGCTTCTGCTGCAAGGCTTGCCGTATGAGAAATAAAGATCAGGTCCACACCTGCCATAATGGCCTGCTTGGCTCCAAAAGCAGTACCATAATACTCTTTGATGGCATTCATTTCCAGGCAGTCAGAAATCACCAGCCCTTGAAAGCCCAGCCTGTTTCTCAGAATTTCCATGATCATGGTTTCTGACATGGT
>JAEWRS010000285.1 GCA_023398855.1 Bacillota bacterium | reverse complement strand
CAGTACATCTCTCTGCTGTACAACAGCTCTGAGATCATCATCCGCAATGAGATCGACTGGAAGGAAAGCCATATTCTTTTAAAGTCAATTTTCCCGGTTGATATACACACGGATGAAGCCACCTTTGAGATCCAATATGGAAATGTCAAGAGGAAAACACATTACAATACCATGTGGGATTACGCAAAATTTGAGGTATGCATGCATAAATGGATTGATGTTTCAGAAGATGATTATGGAGTCAGCATGATCAATGACTGCAAGTACGGCTGCCACGTTCATGACGGTGAGCTGGGAATCACCATGCTAAAGTCTGCAACCTATCCGAACCCAGATGCTGATAAAGAGCACCACAGCTTTGTATTTTCTGTTTACCCCCATAAAGGCGATTGGAAAGAAGCAAAAACCATCCCAAAGGCTTATTTCTTAAATAATCCAATGACAGCCCTTGTAAAGGAAAAACAGGGAGGAGCTCTGCCCAAAGCTTTTTCTCTGGTAAAGACGGATGCAGATAATGTTGTCATTGAGGTTGTAAAGCAGTCCCAAAAAGGAAATGAACTGATCCTCCGTTTTTATGAGACAAATAACAAACGGACCAGCGGAACGATGATATTTGGCATGAACATTCTGAAAATTATGGAATGCAGTATGTTGGAGGAGGAGGAAGCAGAAGTTAGCGGTCAGGGTCAGGCAGCCGCATTTTTGATGCAGCCTTATGAGATCAAAACATGGAAGGTTACCCTCCGGTAATTCTGTTTCACAGGCTAAAGCAGAAGACTTTTTCAGTCTCTGCTTTGGCCTTTTTTTATCGTATAGGATAGTTCGTCCTATACGATAAAAACCCTCCGGGAGGATTGCACTGCGGCGGTAGGGTTGGATGTCGCCGAGGCGACCCGCCGCAGGCGGAGAATCCAGCAAGCGGGATTTTTTCTTGTTTGTGGCTGCCATATAATGATCTGATGGCTATCAGGATAACCTATAAATAAAACAGACATGGATCTTGATTATATCTTGCATAATTAAAAAAGTAGTAATAAAATAGTTTAGAGAAACTCGTAATGGTAACTGGTCATGGCCATTACTGTAAATTTAAGGAGAATGGTATGATCACAATTAAGAAAATGGCAGAAATGCTTGGAACCAGTACAACTACGGTATCAAACGTCATTCATGGAAAGACAGGTGAAGTTTCTCCTGTCATGGTGGAAAAGGTTAAGCGGCTGCTAGAGGAATATGATTATGTCCCCAATATCAATGCCAGGAATCTGGCCAGAAACAAATCAGGTATTATAGGACTTGCCATGAAGACCATACAAGGAAAGTATGGTAATTTTATGACAGATCCCTTTGCCGGGGAACTGACCGGTGCAATTGAAAGCTTTGTCCGGGCGAAAGGATACTTTACCATGCTGTATATCTCCTCCGATATTACAGAAATAATAAATTCCGTGGCCACCTGGAATGCAGACGGCCTGGTACTAATGGGAATGCAGACGGAGGATGCGGTTCTATTGAAACAAAAGGTAAAAAAACCAATGGTCTTTGTGGACAGTTATTTTGGGGATACATTTTTTGAATATGTTAATGTGGGAATTGAAGATCAAAAGGGCGGCTATGAAATAACAGATTATCTGATTCAGAAAGGCCACCGGAAAATTGCCTTTCTTGCGGACAACTGTCTGGGAGTGGACTACCACCGGTTCAAGGGGTACCGGGCGGCAATTGCGGAGGCAGGAATTCCTTATATAGAAGATAATTTTATTATGCTGGAGCCGGGCAGCTCGGATATGCCTTTTCTTTTAGCCAATGTGCACCGGAGAGTCAAAGATTTTACTGCTTTTGTATGTGCCTCTGATTTTTACGCTGCCAACATTATTAATTATCTGCAGGATCATGGAATAAGGATACCAGAGGATTTATCTGTGGTGGGTTTTGACGACAACATCTACAGCAATATGGTGAGACCGGCCCTGACCACTGTTCACCAGGATGTTACGCAAAAGGGCGAGGTCGCGGTTGAGAAGCTGTTTCACATGATCCGTAAGGAAGATTATGGTGACAAGTTTGAGCAGCTTCCTGTTTATCTGGTGGAAAGAAATTCGGTAAGGGAGATAAAATAATATCGTGTTATGGAAGATACCTTGAAATGGGGTGAGAACTCATTCAAGGTATCTTTTTTTGATACATGAACTTAAACGTATAAGTTGTGAAAAGATGGGTGATTCACAGATTTTAACTTGTGAACCTTATTATATCAATATAATTACTTGAAAATCAAAAAAAACACTTGCTAGTCTAAGCTTAAAATGGTAATATAATATATAAGTTACTTATGCGCATAAGTTACAAGAATAAGCGGTACTATTTCTGTATTGATAGTGAAATTAATATGTGGAGGGAGTATTATGAAAAAGAAATTACTGATTATGGCATTAACAGGAGTAATGGTTTTGGGAACAATGACGGGATGTGGAACCAATACCGGAAGTGCAGACACTACGTCTTCTGGCCAAACAAAGGCATCAACAGGTAAGGAGGGAGAAGCTATTCGTCTGGTAAACGGAAAGATCGAAGTTGACGAACCTTTAAAAGCTTTTGCAAAACAGTATCAGGAAAAGACCGGACAGGAGGTTGTCATTGAATCTCTGGGTGGCGGGGTGGATATTAACGGTGCCTTGAAAAATTACCTGGCGGCAGGAAATATGCCTGATATTTTTGTATTTGGAGGAGAAGGAGATTATCAGACATGGAAAGATTATATGGTGGATTTAAGCGGAGAGACATGGGCATCCCAGACTGATTTCGGATTTCAGTCAGATGATGATAAAACCGTTGGTTTTCCATATGCAGTGGAAGGATATGGAATTACATATAACAAGGATATTCTGGATGCCGCAGGAATTGATCCGGCTTCCCTGACAAGCTATGACGGGTTTAAAAAGGCATTTGAAACAATTGACAGCATGAAAGATAAACTGGGAATTACTGCAGTTTGCTCTGTTGCAGCGGAATCCGGACAAATGTACTGGGCAACAGGGAACCACTTGTTCGGCTATTACTTATCCGGAGGCTTAAAAAGAGGAGACAGCAAATACATTGATATGTTAAAAAACGGTGCAGTGGACAAGGAACGACTGGGACAGTTTGCCGATTTCATGAAGCTGCTTTTTGATTATTCCGATAAAAACACGTTGGTTTCAGGAACCTACGATGACCAGCTGGCTCTGTGGGCTCAGGGAAAGACTGCGTTCATAACTCAAGGAAACTGGATTGATCCATCTCTTCCTGATTATCAGGTGAAGTTTCAATGCGGGATAGCTCCTTTGGCATTTACCAAAGAGGAAATGAAGGG
>JAEWRS010000261.1 GCA_023398855.1 Bacillota bacterium | reverse complement strand
TGACAGTGCCTCTGCCTAGGGACTGAAAGCTGCTGCTCTAAAAGATTACACCATTCAGGGGGTTGAAAATGCTTTGGATTCCGGCCACCTCGTCGTTGCTCTCATGAAAAAAGGCCATTTTACCCAGCAGGGGCATTTTATTATTATCACCCGCTCAATGGGAGAAGGTAAACTTCGGATTGCCGACCCTAACAATTACGATAATACAAAGTTTGACTGGGATTTCTCATTGATTTTCCAGGAATTAAACTACAAGGCCGGAAATGGGGGGCCTTTATGGATAATCAGCCTTCCTGATTCCGTTGGCTAACTGTAAAAAGAGTCTTTTCCTGCCAAACGGGTACTGATCAAGCGGTCCATTTCGATCACCCGTTTCATCAAAAGCTGGAAAGACTTACCTCTCTCCACAAGCTTTTCAGCTACAGGGCCTTCCGGTTTATGTGCATCATTCCCTTTTATCCAACCCATGACTTGATCTGTTTCTACAGGAGGCAGGGCTGATAACAGGCAATTGATATTTCTTTCATGGATATCCACCTGATCCATTTCTTCCTGGCGCATTCCCAAAAGCAGCTGAACGGAAGCTCTGTCATTTCTGGATAAGGATTCCCCAATCTCTCTGGTGATGCGATCAATCTCTGTGATACATTGATATTTGTTCTGCACTTCTTTTAGAATCTCAATCAGCATTGAATCGTCCATGTCATCCCCCTAATTAACATTTTTAAAAATCAAAACGGCCTGGGAGGAAAGCTTCCTCCCCTCCAGGCCGGATCATTTAACTGTTTAACCGCTGTGCCTCTTTAAAAGCATCACGCAAATCAATAATTAAGGGTCTGACCTCTTTAATTACCTCTGAATTCCTTCCTGCCCTCATCCTGCTGAATTCATACAGAAAAAAGTCATACATACGCCTTAGTTCAGCGCTGATCTCAAAATTATGATTTAGTGTATCCTTTAAGTAGGTAACAATATCCACCGCCCTTTGAACAGATTGTTCAAAAAGCTCAAAATCATCTTTTTCCAGTGCCAGTTCTGCCCGGGTCAGCCGTTTAAGTAATTCATCATAAAGAAGATTAAGCATTTCTCCTGATGTCATCGTGTTAACTGTTTGTTCTTTATAATGCTGGTAACCGTATGATGCCATAATCATCTACACCGCCATTTCTTACGAACCGAATGAGCTAAGCCAGCTGCTCTGGGAATTCATTTGTGAAATCAATGACTCCAGCGAAGTAAACTGCTTTACATAACGGTCTGTTTCTGTTTTTAGTTGGCTCGTTAAGCGACTCACATAACTGTTGATACTGTCAATACTCTTCTGGAGGTGATTGGACAGGATACTGGTAGGTGCATAAACGGAACCGGCTCTTTCGATCAATATGCCTTTGTTGGCATTTGTGATAGAAGCATACTTATCAGTTATTGTAGTAATACGGGCCATAGCTCCGCCCTTTTCTCCTGTTATAGGATCAGCAGCCTTGGTAAACAGCTTTTGCAGATCCTCAGCATTGGACTCAAGAGCAGCCCGGAACTTTGTTTCGTCAAGTACCAGCTTACCGCTGTCCCCATAGTTAGAGCTTGTGGACAGACCAAAGGATTCCAGCATCGCTTTATCCTGAGAACCACTTTCAAAAATGAAACGCATGCTGTCTGACAGACCCCTCAGCTCTGAATCATTAAACAGCATTCCTGCCTTTGCCTTTTCTTCCCATATCTTGATCTGGTCTTCCGTAAGCTTCTCTTTCTGTTCTTCTGTCAGAGGTTCATAACTCCTGTTTGGTTTTGTGGAGACCTCAGTATTTACTAATTTGATGATTTCATTGTAATCTTTGACCATATCAGATATTGCGGTTACGATCTTATCGGAATCTGTTTTGGAACGAAAGGTTACTGAATTTGTGATGTCCTTGGAATAGAAACCGCCGGAAGACTTCACAAGCGTTCCATTTTCCGCCATCACATACTCTCCGCCAGCAACTACGTCACCATCTTCATTATATTGTTTCGTTTTATCGCCAACCTGTAAATAGCTTCCGTCATCTGCCTTTACAAATGATCCGTTTGTGTCATCCCTTTTATATCCAAAAGTGCCGTTTACCGTGACATTTAACCCATCCAGATTAAAGGAGTTGCTGCCACGTAAGAGATCAATCACTTCATCATAGCCAGTGTATTTTACGCTGACAACTGCATCCTGACCTTTAACAACGTTATAATCGATATCTTTTTTTCCAAATAAAAGTTCAGCATCACCCGTATCGCCGGGATCATCAGGGTTCCTGCTAAAATCTATTTTTCCAGCTGCTCCACCTGCCGTAGATATAACGGAAAACTTGTCCGCATTCCTCATATAGCTCATGGTAACACCTGCATCGGAAGCATTAACCTTGCCGATTATTTCATTAATTGTGCTGTTGTAGGAAAGTCCCTTAATGTCTGTGCCATTAATTGTAAGCTTTAATTCTCTGTCACTTATATAAGTTCCCATGGCAGCCTTCAATTCTCCAGCTGTTGTGGCTCCTTCTTCCTTAAAGTGATCGATCGCTTCATAAGCACTGCTTAATGCCGTATCCGGAAGATGGGAATAATTTGACGAAATCAAACTCTTTAATGCCGCAGCATCCATATCATCTTTCACTTTGCTTCCCAGATTATCAATCAGCTCCAGCGCCTTTAATGATCCTGTATAATAGGTGGTTTCGTAACCAACTAATTTAGTGCCCAGTTTATCATCAATTCCATTAAGTCCGGAATTGATGAGAGAGGTGGAAAGGTTCAGACGATTGGATTCTCCATACTCCACCTTCAAGGCTCCTGTCTTGCCCACCACTCCTGTGTCAGCATAGGATATTGCCAATATGGAAGAATTATCAGGCCCTTGGGTAACAGGGTCCTTTGTCTCAAACTTTAACTGATATCCCCCATTTTTAGTATCTTCCTGAACCCCTACCTTGATTCTGCCTGACCCGAATGCCTTGCCCAGTTTTGCCTCAAGATCAGCTGCAATAGACTTTAAAGATTCCTTGTCATCACTGCCTACCATTGCCTGGATATCCTTTGTACTGGCAAACTGTACTGATTTAGTGGTCCCATTATAGGTAAAGCTGATGTTCTTATCGCCTACCCGCTCTGCAAAAGTCTTTTTTTCAAAAAAAGTCTGTTTCTTGCCCAGCAATTCTTCTGACAAACCTTCAGGAGATATGTTTTTCTCTTCATCAGTTAATCGTTCAAAGTATTTAATACCCAGGGCTGCAAGTGCTCCTTTGCTTCCTCCTGCAAGCTGAAGGGTGTTCAACGCTTTATCCGTTGATTTAAAATTCAGCTTAAAGGGTGTACCCAGCGGATCATTTTTGGACAGGGCCTGATCCGGATCTGTTGGATTAGTCGCCTCTACCTGAATCACATCAGCTAATGTCATGCCATTCCCGATAGAAACATTCTTAAGAGTCCTGGTAATTGACTCCTGAGCTTTGGCACCATTGGAATAGTCATAGGTGAATCCATCACTCGTGGTACCTGTGCTAAAAGAAATACCATAGCTTTTACTGCCATATTGAAAGTAAAGACTCTGTCCTTCCAAAGTACTGACATCCTCTAAGCCCAGTTCAATACTGCCTGTTGTCAGCAGCTGGTCGGAGACCTTTCCAGCAGAAGACATAGTGGTATCCTTTGCCAGCTGCTTCACACCTACAACAGACAGAGAATCCGTCAGAGAAGAGCTTCCTGATACACTGACGTACTTGCTGTTCTCACCAAGTGCTGTAATACTGCTCTTAGCCCAAAAGCTGGGGCTGGATACATTGGTTGACTGGTTGATGTAGGAGGTATATTTTTGCGAAAATTCCACAAGCTTGGAGCTGACAGAACGATAAGCCTCCTGTTTCCATATGTAAGTTTGTTTTTGTTTCTGCTGCTTTGAGATCTTAGCCCTTGTAGACGAGGTCATTCCCTGGATCAGACTGTCCCTGTCCAAACCGCTGACAAGACCACCGTAACCCCGGATAGAAGAAACATTGCTGACGTTGCTTGAGATCGATGCCATGTAGAACTCCTTTCTATATATAAACCAAGTTTCGACAAAAATCGGTTTTTTTATTGTTTTCGCTATACTTATTTATCGACATATTGTATACTTAAGATAATAGTATTATCTTAATTTATGAATGGAGGAAACAAAGTTGTCAACTGTAATTGCTATTACAAATCAAAAGGGCGGCGTAGGCAAAACAACCACTTCCTGCTCTCTTGCCTGTGGTCTGGCTATGAACCAGAAAAGAGTCCTGGCAGTGGATTTGGATCCGCAGGGTAACTTAGGCTTCAGCCTTGGTCTTGAAATCGAATCCTGCGCCACCATATACGAAGTCTTTAAAGGAACAGCTACTTTGCAGGAGGCAATCCGGTCTTCAAAATACTGTGATGTAATATCCTCCAATATCCTTTTAAGCGGGGCTGAACTGGAATTTTCGGGGAAGCAGAGAGAATGCATGCTGAAAAACATCCTCTCTACCGTGGCAGGATATTATGATTATATTATCATTGATACTCCTCCTGCACTGAATATTTTAACGGTCAATGCCTACGCGGCGGCAGACTATCTGATCATTCCTATGGTACCGGAGATATTAAGCCTGCTGGGAGTTTCCCAGATCAAGGATACCATCAATACAGTCCGCTCCTCCGTTAACCCGGACCTGGTTGTCCTGGGAATCCTGCTTAATAAATATAATCCCAGAACACTTCTTTCCAGAGAAGTGAAAGAGATGGCTCAAAACATTGCAGTTCAAATCGACACCACAGTGTTCAGCACACATATCCGGTCCAGCGTTTCCGTTGCGGAAGCACCTGCTCAAGGAGAAAGCCTTCTGGATTATGCGCCCAGATCGAATCCTGCCTTAGACTATAAAGCACTGGTTGCAGAAGTCCTGGAAAAGATCAAACAGCGTAAGAATTAGCACCTTGAGAGGAGTTTAACCAATGGCAAGAAAAAGCAGTAAAACGGCCCATGTCATGAATCTGTTGGCCGGTGATGATTCTGAATCTCCAAAGACAGAAGCAGCAAAGGAAAATATTGCAGCCAGCCTCACAAATGAATCGGGCGGGACCATTAAGGAATTGACCGTTTTGGCCCAGCAGGCGTCTATCCAAACCCAGGATGGCCCCTTCACTCCCTCGCCCATTTCCATTATAGACATGTCCTCCTCAGCGCCTGACCCTGTTGCAGAGTTAATAAAGCAGCAGCTGGAACAGGAAATTGTCGCGGAAGATGAATCAAAGGAAACACAGCTCCAGAATGGAACACCTTCTGACGAAGCGCTTCCATCAGAATCAACGAGTTTCAAGCCCTTGGACTATAAATACTTAAATGTCATGGAATATGTGGTTAAGAGCAAGGCAAAAGAATATATGGAGAAGTTCGGGGTATGCCTATGTGACCACTGCATTGCAGATGTTACGGCTCTGGCACTGACCAACCTGCCACCCAAATATATTGTTGTGGAGCCACCCTCCGCATCTCCTCTTTTAAACTTTTATTCCAACCGTTTCTCCCAACAGATTATTGTGGAACTGACAAAGGCCTGTTCCGTTGTAAAAGAAAACCCACACCATTAGGCGTGGGTTTTCTCTTCTCAATTCTCAGAGTCCTGAGTTGCATCATTGGTAAGACCTTTCCATATTTCATTTACGGCCTCAACACAATCCATATAAGTTTGTGCCAGCAAACCAGAAGGAATGCCTAATTGATCTGCTAATGCTTTCACATTCTTCCATTCCGCATCTTCATAGCTTAAAATGAGTTTGTAAAGAGTTCCGCAAATTCCCTCTTGTCTGATCAGCGCATCCTTTATTTCCTGAGCCACCGGAACTTCCTCCAGTATTTCTTCCAGAGGGGCGTCAATCATATACTGCAGGGTAGAGAACATTCCCATCATATAGATCTCAGACCGGATAATCGGGAGACCTTGTACATGATCGGAAAGAGCCATGGCATAATTAGCCCGCAGGAAGGACACTTTCATCGTGGCCTCAAGGGATTCATTATTGTCAAAGTCATTATTAAAGCTTAAGAGATATACCCACTGCTTTAACTGGCTGATTCCCATAGTCACCAATGCCTGACGTATGGAGGAAACTCTCCGGCGCAAAGCAAAGTAAGCGGAATTGACAATTTTAAGAAGAGCGTAAGTTAAGGCTGCATCACGCTTTATGATTTCTTCTATCTGCTCAATAT
>JAEWRS010000254.1 GCA_023398855.1 Bacillota bacterium | reverse complement strand
CTTTCAAGGAGGGCCGGTGCCCTGACTGCCTCACCCGGTCAAAGCTGGAGTTCAAACTGATTCTTTCCTTTTCTCTTGGCCTGGTACAAAGCCTGGTCTGCCCGCTTTAAAATAGCATCGTATTCTGTCTCATCTTCCCCTACCAGGGTGATTCCAATGCTTGCATGAATGGTTCCTGAAACGTGAAACGCATTTAATATCCGTTTCGCAATTGACTCTGGCTGCTTCCTTCCACTGACCCCGTAAAGCCAGATGCAGAATTCATCACCTCCAAAGCGGACGATCACATCCTCCTGCCTTGTACATTCGATTAATATCTTTCCCGCCTGGGTCAAAACCAGGTCTCCTTTTTGATGTCCAAAGGTGTCGTTGATCTTCTTAAAATCATCAATATCAAGGAACATGCAGGCATAAAACCGCTTTTTTCCTCCGGCCTTTAATCCTTGTTCTACCAGTTTTTTGGCTGTTTCCCTGGTATATACACCTGTCAGATAATCCTTTTGAGCCCGCTTGGATTCCTTTTTCCGCAGATAAAGAATGCACACAATCAGAAAAAACGAACAGGCCAGCAAAAAGGCAGAGCTTTCTGTAAAGCGTTCCGACAGCCGTTCCAGCCGATAAAACGTTCTCTCAAACCCTTCTGTTTTTACCACGGAAGCAGACATCCAGTCTCCGATTCCTGCCGGCTGATAATATAGAAGCTCTCTGCTGCCGTTGCGGTCAAAGGCCACATATCCGGAACCCCCGCTATCCACCGCTTTTTTTAGCTGTTCCAAAGACTGCCTGTCCCTGAAAACTACGGACTTCAGCATATCGTAAATTGTATTGTAATTTCCATATCCAGGGCTGGAGGCCACCAGTTTTCCTGATTTTGTAAAAACCAGATTGGCTCCACACCTGCTTATTTCCGTATAATTTAAATATTTCCCCAGTTCTGTGCCGGTATACTCCAAACAGGCAGCTCCTTTTACCTGTCCATTCCTGATCACAGGAACCGTCAGAACCAGCCCGTCCCGATCTTCCTGATCATGGAAAGCAGTTGTGGAAATACTGTCTGTTCCGTTTAATGCCCTCTGGTAATCACTGCTTGCAGAAATATCCCGAAACTCATTGCTGCCATAATACAAAATCCCCTGTTCATCGGAAATTCCCAGCCGTATGCCCCCTGTTTCAAACGTCTCTGAATTTCCCTTCCATTTTTGTATATCCATTCCTTCAGGAAGATCACAGGATACGGAAAATTGTTTAAGCATTTCAAGCTTGTCCTGAATGATTGTCTGCAGTACGGCCAATGTCCCGTCATTTTCTTTCTTTAGATCCTGATAGGTCTGTTCAGTCAGGATTTGTTTCACCTTTTTGAAATAACAAATGTTTAAAGCAAATACCCCCACAATTAACGAAATCACCAGGCCAAACAAGATCATTACTTTTTGCGTGTAATGGTCCTTCTCCTTATCTGTCATCATATACGTAAACACCTATCCCTTAAGAATCCGTTGATATATTTCGGATTCATTATAAATCCTGAGCAAACCCATTACAATAAATTTTCATATATTTATACACAAAGAAAAGCGGGGGTATGAACCTTTTCCCGGTTCGCCCCCCGCGATAGACCTTTTAAAATCTATTTATTCTCTTCCAATGCAACACCGGCAATCCGAATGTTTACATCCAGTACCGTTAATCCTGTCATATTCTCAATAGCGTTCTGCACTTTTTCCTGAACTTTTTCACTGACAGCAGGTATGCTGTAACCATATTTGATATTTAAAGACAAGTCCACAGATACGTGCTCCTCGGTCAGTTCAACTTTAACGCCTTTGGATAAATTTTTCATGCCCAGCTTCGCCACCAGCTCATTGGTGATGTTGCCTGCCATGGAATCTACACCTTCTACTTCTGTAGCCGCGAGACCTGCAATGATGGCTACCACATCGTCTGCAATCTGTACTTCTCCGATTTTATCTTTTTCATATACTTTGTGAGTATTTCTGTTTTCCATTTCTGCCACAGCAATTCCCTCCTGTACTTCATATTTCTGGGTTATGGAATTATTATAGCAAAACTGGACGAAGTTTGCAAGTTACAGTTAGCCATGCAGAAGTGTTTACTGTTCCAGCTTCATAAGAGTAATAACAATACTCTCTGCACCGACTTCTGTTTTCCTCTTTACGATGTCCTCAATCTGGGCTCTCTGAGGATCTGTAATGCTGGGAGCATTAATGACCACATCCACTTTTCCGCTGGAGATGCTGACTACTGGATCAGCAAAACCTTTGGCAAGCAACAAGGTTTCTGCTGCATTTTCTTTTTCAGAAACAGCTGTCATTTCAATCATTTCCTGAATTGCCTGCTGCTTTGCCGCTTCCTCAATGTTTGGATTGTTAATTAAGTTCATCAGGGTTTCTTTGTTTTTTGCTCGTACCTGTTCTCTGTTTAACTGTACGCTGGATATGTAGTCTGATACGTTCATTCCACTGGTAAGCACTGCCTCTCCAGGGTTGTCAAGGCCGGTCTGTGCTGCCTGTGTCTCGTTTGCTGCCAGATCCACGGATCCGTCGCTTTCCGCGGCTGCCAGAGTTTCATTTGACGCCAGCTTATCGATATCTTCCGCATCCTGGTCAAGGCTTGCGATTTCCTGATTTGCATCACTGCCTGTAAGGGACTGGTTTTCTGCTAAAATATCTTCTTCAGAAATATCAGTCATCCCCGCCTCAAAAACGTCTTTTCCGGAAGCGGCCTCCTGCTTTCCGGCATAGTTTAAATATCCAGCAGCAGCTATCATAACGGCCAAGGTGGTGATAATAATCTGGTTTCTTCGGAACAGTTTCTTCATATCCATTTTCTTTGGGGTTTTAGGGACTTTGGGTTCATTGCTTGTTTTCCAACTTCTCATACATGACACTCCTTTTTATTCCACCC
>JAEWRS010000246.1 GCA_023398855.1 Bacillota bacterium | reverse complement strand
ATATTGAGAGAGCCTACACACAACATGCTAAAGATGTATATAGATATCTGCTTAGCCTGTCCCATAATGAAGATCTGGCAGAAGACCTGACGCAAGAGACATTTTTTCGTGCTATGCGATCAATGAGTAAATACGATGGGAGTAGTAAATTGTCAGTGTGGCTCTGTCAAATAGCTAAGCACATCTGGTATCAATGGTTGGAGAAGCAATCCCGTTTCAAGCAGGTTGAACTTACCGAGGATATGCCGGGATATGAATCACCGGAAAGAACCACATTACTCCGGATGGAGAAAACAACCTTATATAAGGCGATTCACTCATTGCCCGAGCCAATGCGGGAGTTGGTACATATGCGTTTAACTGGCGAATTTACATTCGCTGAGATCGGTGAGATTTTAGGTAAAAATGAAAACTGGGCGCGTACCATGTACTATCGATCTAAGCAAAAAATAATTAAGGAAATGGAGAGACTTACATGAAATGTTCCATTGTTAAAGATCTGTTATCTAATTATATTGAGGGCTTGACAAGTGAAGAAACAGATGCAGAGATAAAAATACATCTTGATAATTGCAGCGATTGCCGTACTCTTTATGAGGAAATGTCAGTAGTTATTTTAAAGGAAATACCAACAGTTGATAAAGATATTGATTTTCTTAAAAGATTGAAAACAAAAATGTTACATAAGAATATTATGGTTGCCCTATTGACTTGCGCCATAGTATTATGCGGCTTAATTATTTTTGCTAAGAATTATGAATTACCACTTCCCTTTGATTCTTACCGTATGTTTGTGGAATTATGCCCTTCCGCTGTTGTAACCAATAAAGATGGCAGAATTATGTGGAAAAAATTAAAACCCTCGAATGCTGGGGACGCCGGGAAAAAGGATTACGGCGATGTGATTCATGTGGTTGAGAGAGTTTATCGGGGAATTTCTCGAATTTCCGAAAGTTCATCAGGCAGAAATGTTAATCGGAACGGAGAGAACGTAAGGGTTGTTTACTACTGTTACGCGAAAACGCTTTGGACTAGCCTGTTCTTTGACTCGGATCTTGCAACCTATAGTGAAAGCGGCAGCAGTACAGGCTCAGATATATATGGTGACAGTTACCAAAGTACAGATTACAAACCCCAGATGATAGAGATTTATTATTTGCCGGTTAGAAATCTGCATAAGCTTGAGAATTTTACAGATGAAGAATTTGATGGATTAAAAGAAAAGGGCACATTGGTATGGAGCGGGGTTAATTAATTTTCGCGATTATTTCACTTTTGGCTTGCAGATCGGTCAATAAAGATGCCAATAGTTCAATAATAGATTTGTACCTTTTGGTATATAGGCATCCGCCAAGTTAAATCGCAGATGCCTTTTAAAAATGCTTTATTTCCTGACCGGTAACTGCTGCCGGTTAATCCGCTCCATAACCTGTTTTAAAAAAGAAGCTGGTCCCAGCACCTTTACAACCGGACCAAATGCCAGCACCTGAATTAACAGTTCGGTTTCCCTGGTTTTATCATAGGTAAGAGAACAACGGTATTTACCCGTTTCATCCATCCGCTCGACTTTTTTCTGATAGCTGGAAAAATGAAGCATGGTTCGTTCCAAAGCATTGCGTTCATCTGATATTTCCATAATAAGCGGTTCAGGACAGAGTGTATCATCTGCAAGTCTGTCTATGGGAACATCGTAAGTCAAAAAGCTTATGTAGATAGTATTTCAGATGACAGAAAACGTGAGTGGGATGATCTGAATCAGATTTTACTGAAAAATTTGAGTGAATGACTAAAACGCAGTAAGACTCAAATGGGGACATGAGCAATTTAGTATTTGACAATTTTAAATTACTGTTGTAGGATAAAAGAAAAATCAGGAGAACGCAAATGAATCAAAACCTGCATTCAAGAAGTTATATGTACATGTATTATAGACGTATTTGCTTATAGCTTAAGCCTTGAAGGGTGCACAGTCATAAGCAGATGGGTCTTATATGTCTGTGCATAGATGAGAATGTGGATTTTAATTATAGTTGCTTATATAACTTATAAAAACACTATTTCGCAATGATATCGCACCAGACATATTGGAATGTTTGGTGCGGTTTTTTTGTTAATCACTGGTAATTAGCGGACTAGTGGTGGAATAGGAGGACATATGAAAGAAGCAGTGGAATTGGTTTTGGCAACAGAAAAAGATGCAGAATTATTGCATCAAATGAAATATACGGCATTTTTACCTCTATATGAAAAGTACCATGATGATGAAACAAGTCCTGTGAAAGAGCCAATGGAGAAGGTTATCAAATGTATTCAAATGGAAAACAGTGACTATTATCTGATAAAGTTCCACAATGAGTTTGCCGGGGGAGTAAGAGTAGTGGAAAACCAAGTGGGAATTTTTCATATCAAACCTATATTTATATTACCCCAATTTCAAAACAAAGGAGTTGGTTATCTTGCAATAAAAATGTTGTTTACTGCCTATCCACAGGCAATTACATGGAGATTAGAAACCATACTGGAGGAAAAAGGTAATTGCTTTTTGTATGAAAAATGTGGATTTATTAAAACTGGTAAGAAAAAATGGATTAATGAAAAAATGACTTTAATTGATTATGAAAAATGTAATGTGGTGGTCCGAAGATATTGCGAAGCAGATGCAGAAGAAATTGCGTGCTTAATCATACGGAATTTCAAGGAAGTTAACAGTAAAGATTATAGTCAGAATACAATCCATGAACTGGCAAAAACTCATGATGCAGAATGGGTCAAAGGAGTAGCCAGTCATGCTAATATGTATGTCTTTTGCCTAGATAAAAAAATAATTGGAGTGGGTTCCATATCAAGCTTTTGGGGAAGTAAAACAGAAAGCATATTGCTTACCGTATTTGTATTGCCAGAGCTTCATGGAAAAGGAATTGGACGAACAATTATCAGAACATTAGAACAGGATGAACTATTTATAAGGGCAGAACGAGTGGAGATTCCAGCCTCCATTACAGCAGTGGACTTTTATCGGGAATTTGGCTATAAATATAAAAATGGAGTCAAAGAACTTGATAAGGAAGGACATTATCGTTTGGAAAAATTGAAGCAAAGAGAGGGCGAGGAAATTAAATTTAAGCAGTCCATTGATTAACTTTTCTATTGAAACCACACGGATATTTGTATATAATATATCATGTCTTTTAATATCTACATGGAGGTAAAACGGTTGGGCAATTTACAGGGACATATCTCCGTTCGGGTGTTCTTGGGCTATTCCCGCCGATGCCAAAAGTCTTCTGACCCACGAAAAGAACAAACCGGAAGGAATTGATCGCTATGCTGCGTATTGCTATCTGTGACGACCAGCCGAGAGAGCTGGATATCATCATCGAATACATAAAGAAATATCTAAGCCTTCACCCATGTGAAGCAGAGATTCAGAAATTTTCTCACTCGGATGATTTGCTGACCGCCATTGAAACGGAGAGTTTTCATATCTACATACTTGACATTGTCATGCCCATGGTCAGCGGACTGGAGCTGGGGCAAAGCATACGCCGTATCAGCCGGGAGGCGCAGATCGTCTATATCACCACCGAGCCGGGCTATGCACTGGAGGCATATGCGGTCAATCCGCTGCATTATCTGATCAAGCCTGTAGGAAAACAGGCAATGTTTTCTGCACTGGAGTTGGCTTTTTCCAAGGTGGATTTTGGCAGGGAAATTACAGTTACAGTGAAAATCAAGGAAGGCTTGCGCACCTTACCCGCAGATCAAATTGCCTGCTGCGAGTATAGGAACCACGTTGTACGCTATACGCTTATTGACGGCGAACAGGTGGAAACAACCACGCTTACCTGCGGCTTTGCAGAGCATATCACACCCCTCCTGCGGGATTCGCGCTTTCTTTCGCCCCATGTTTCCTTTGTGCTCAATATGAGCCGTGTGGAAAAGCTGACACGAGAGGGTTTTTATTTGCGTGCTGGAGGCTTTGTACCTGTTTCTGCCAGAAAGTATACCGCTGTGCGCAATACTTATTTGAACTATCGCTTGAGCAAGGAGGAGAAATAATGGAAACGTTTCTTCCAGATCTCTTGCGCGGCATCGTATCCGCTGC
>JAEWRS010000242.1 GCA_023398855.1 Bacillota bacterium | reverse complement strand
ACCTTAATGATCGGCGTTTCCAAAAGGCAGCCCATGAAATGTGCTGTCTGCGCTTATGGGGAAGAGGTGATTGTGACCTTTACCTCCGTATTTCAGGACACCAGGCTGCAGGACCGTTTTTTCGGATTTTTGAAAGAACAGGGGATACCGGTAGCCCTGGAGAGCAACGGGGTCCCGGACAACCGGGATGATCAGGACATGTATCCGCAGATAAGGTATGACCGGAAGCGGCTGAAAAAGCTGGCAACCATTTTTTATGGATTGCTGTTTTTTGTTGGTGCTGTTCTGGGGCTTATCAATTATGCCACTTATTCCGGTTCCTTATGGTCTGTCATTGCCATCGGGCTTATGGCCTATACGGCATTTACGGTTGAATATTCTATTTTGCGCCATGCCAATCTGGCGTCCAAGATCCTATTGCAGACAGTGGCGGCGCAGGTGCTTTTAGTGGCTCTGGATCATTCTACGGACTATAACCGCTGGTCCGTGAATTATGGGATTCCAAGCACCATTTTGTTTGCTGATTTATCTATTGTCTTTTTAATTCTGGTGAACCGGATGAACTGGCAGAGCTATTTCATGTACCAGATTGCTGTTACGGTGTTCAGCTTTATTCCTTTGGTATTATGGGGAGCTGGTTTACTGACAAGGCCGTCGCTGGCTCTGATTACCGTGGTGGTAACGGTAATCATTCTGATTGTTACCATTGTGCTTGGAGATAGAAGTGTAAAAACAGAACTAAAAAGACGGTTTCATGTTTGAATAATGCCGGAAAAGGAGGGCGCGCTGATGAGACGGAGAAAAGTGAGTGTACGGAGAAACCTGGTGAGGGATATGATGCAGAATGTAATGGAAACTTCGTTAAAGCAGCCCATCAGGACCGGAGAACTGAGAAAGAATCCGGTGGAGCCTGCCTGGGTTTGTCCGGCGGGATATGAATATGAAATCATTGAGCTGGGACATTTGAAAATGGAATATTTACGTCCGGTGGGAGTAGTGACGGAGCGGGTGATCCTACAGCTTCACGGAGGCGGATATATTGGGCCGATGAAGAACATTTACCGGAGGTTTGCGGTCAGGTATTCCAAGCTAAGCTATGGCGGGGATGTTTTGACCATAGATTACCGGGTGGCCCCGGAGCATCCTTATCCGGCTGCTTTGGAGGATGCGGTGGCAGCTTATGAGTGGCTTCTTGAGGAAAAAGGGTACCATCCGGAGCATATTGTGGTTGCAGGAGATTCTGCTGGAGGCGGATTAAGCCTGGCCCTGGGCCTGTATCTTAAGGATCATGGGATCCCGCTTCCCAGCGGATTGATCACCATGTCCCCATGGACGGATTTAACCAACAGCGGGGAAAGCCGTGTATCCAATTATGAGATTGATCCGCTCTTTGGAAATTCAACGGATAATATGCTTTACAATTCAGATTATATCGGCGGCCAGGACCCGGCCATTCCTTACATTTCTCCCATATTCGGGGATTATGAAGGGTTTCCTCCTGTTCTTATGCAGGTGGGAAGCTATGAGGTGCTTTTAAGCGATACCCTGTCTGTGGCGGAAAAGCTGAAAAAGGCTGGAGTGAGGCGGCAGGTCTCAGTTTATGAAGGAATGTTTCATGTATTTCAGATGGGGCTGGATTTGATTCCAGAGAGCCGGGATGCCTGGGAGGAGGTGGAATCATTTTTGCGGATCACATTTCATATCAATGTGAAGCCCGATGGGAAGGTGGTGCGCAAGGTGAAAACAGAGCACGCAAAACCGGCAAGAGACATGGTGAAGCTTCTGATTGCCATGATGAAGAAAGAACTGGACACATAAAGGAGAAGCCAATGAAGATCACTCTGGTAACTGTGGGAAAAATAAAGGAGAAGTTTTATACAGATGCCATTGGGGAATACAGCAAAAGACTGAGCCGCTACTGTAAGCTGGACATTCTTCAGGTGGCAGATGAAAAGACGCCGGATTCTGCCAGTGATGCTGTGGAAAGACTGATTAAGGAAAAGGAAGGGGAAAGAATCCTTTCTTCGATAAAGGACGGGGCTTATGTGATCGCATTGGCTATTGATGGGGAGATGCTGGATTCGACACAGCTTTCGGAAAAAATAAACGGGCTGGGGATCAGAGGAGTGAGCCATATAGTTTTTGTGATTGGCGGATCTTTGGGGCTTTCTGATGCTGTTATAAGGAGGGCGGATTACAGACTGAGTTTTTCTAAGATGACGTTTCCTCATCAGCTGATGAGAGTTGTTTTGCTGGAGCAGATCTATCGGAGCTATCGGATTATCAGCGGAGAGCCGTACCATAAGTAACCGCTAGCGTAAAGTGTTATTCGGATAATGGGAAATAAATAAAAAGAGAACACCACTTTGCGATAAAGTATTTAGCGACAAACTAATACAAAACAAAGGATTGGTGTTTTCTTTGATTAATAGTATACGATATTTTGAGGAAGAATGCAATTTCATCTTTTGCTCATACATTTGTTCTCAGTCCATGTTCCCCTTTGACCAGGTGAGGAAGGAATCCGTCACTGAGGCTTTGGCATTATTAATTGAATCCGTCGGATAAAGAAAAGCTTGTGGAATTATATATGCTTTTACAGCGCTTCCAGCAGATACATGGTAAAGTCCCCTGCTGCAATGATTTTCCCGTCCTCTGATTTTACCTCAACCCGGTTTACCACTGACCGGCTTCCCTTGTGTATGGAATTGGCTTCCACAAATATCAGGCCCGCTTTGATACCGCGCATAAAGTCCAGGGACCCGTGCTGGGTCACATTAGTGTATTCATATGCATAGGTGGCCATGCCAGATGTTATGTCACATAGAGAAAACAGAAAACCTCCGTGAAGATTTCCGTATAAGTTTAAGGCGCTTTCCGGGATCTCAATGGATATCTTCGAATGGCCTGGCCATACTTCCAAAAGCTGCGCTTTTTCCAAGCCGCTTAAAGGTAGAATATGGCGTCTGATCCCTTCCATAATTTCTTCTCTCACTTCCATTACCTCCCGTATGACGATATTCTTATTCTGCACTATAACATAATTGGAAGGGATGATACAAGCCATAAAATAGATATAGATGAAAAATATGCATAGATTTTTTCGTATTTACTTTGTTTTGTATATATGCTATGATGAAAAAAATATGTTATATTAGATGGTGAGAAATATGAACGACTTAAAATCAATGATTGTAGAGCGAATGAAGGCAGTGCGCAACAGCAAGCAGTTAAGCTTAGGTCAGGCGGCGGATTTAACCGGGATCAGCAAAGCAATGCTGAGCCAGATTGAGCGTGGGCAGTCCATGCCTACGATCACAACCCTATGGAAAATCTCCACAGGGTATAAGGTTCCTCTTACATATTTTTTAGAGGAGGAAAAGAGTAATTACACCAAAATAGACACATGGAATACCCAGCCGGTTTATGAAGAAGCTGAAATGATGCGGACCTACCCCCTATTTTCCTATAATCCGGCTCAGAACTTTGAACTGCTGTATATTGAGTTTGAACCCGGATGCGTTCACCAATCTGCCAGACATATGGATGGGGTGGAAGAGTATATTTTTGTCAGGAAAGGGCAATTGGAAATGCGTCTGAACCAGGAGGAGACTGTTTTGACCGAAGCCCAGTGTTTTCGTTTTAAGGCTGATGTTCCTCATTGCTACATCAATTCTTCAAAGGAAACATGC
>JAEWRS010000198.1 GCA_023398855.1 Bacillota bacterium | reverse complement strand
CATCCGTGTAAATGCTATTGCACCGGGTTTTTTTGTAACCAAACAAAACGAGAAGCTTTTGTTTGATGAAAATGGTACCCCCACGCCAAGGACCAATAAAATTTTGTCTGCAACTCCAATGGGACGTTTTGGAGAGGCGCAGGAATTAAACGGTGCTTTATTGTTTTTATTAAATAATGAAGCAGCTGGGTTTATTACCGGCGTTGTATTGCCTATTGACGGAGGATTTTCTGCTTATTCCGGCGTGTAACCGGGATCAATGAACCCAAAAGACCTAAGAGAAATTAGGATATTGGCGGGAATGGTGAATTGCAGATCATAAACAGCAGTTTTGTGACAAATTTAAACAATAAATAAAGCCGGTAAGTGATCAGCCTCTTCCAACGTGATGCAGCAGGCAGCTGCAAAACGAGAAGAGGCTGTTTTTTCTTTTTAGGGAAAATTCGACAAAAATCGTTTCCATTTTCTGGAAGCGTTGACAAATGGTTACAAAATATTGTATAATGAAAAAAACCAAGAGTAAAGTGTTATGGTTTACATTTACCAAAGACGAGGAGCATAAGGCAATGAAGACATCGGGGGATAAGAAACGAAATCTGAAAGCGTTACGAATGACAAAAAAAGTAAAGCTGGAGAAAAAAGCAAGCAAAAGTACATTTCTGAAATCACTGAAGATGAAAATGCTGGCATTCATCATCGCAATTATTTTGGGGTTGGCTGTGACTAATATGATAATCAGTATCACTGTCAGCTACAAAGGAATTACGGATGTTGTGAAAAATGATCTGGAATCAACAGGCAAGCTTGTAAACAGTCTGGTTGTGCAGAATTTGAATCAGATGAAACTGAGTATTGAAGCCAGTTCTCAAGGTGGAAGTCTAAAATCTATCAATTCCCGTGTAGTTTCGGAATATCTTTCCAACCAGTGTAAGCTTTACGGGTACAAGGACCTTGAAGTGATCAGCAAAGATGGTACCATCACCCGCAGCGCAAGCGGAGCAAACATCGGAGAGAAATATGAGGGCGGCGATTATTTGACGAGAGCCATGAATGGTGAGACCACCATTTCTACTACGGAATATGACGCTAACAATGAACTGGTGATCCGGGTTGCAGCTCCTTATGAATATGGGGTTTTACTTGGAACATATGACGGTGCCACTTTAAGCGGCCTGATCAGTGAACTGCGGATGGGAGAAAGCGGCAACGCTTTTATTATCGACAAAACAGGAACCACGATTGCCAATATAGCGCAAGAACTGGTTCAAGAACGCAAGAACTTCATTGAACTGGCAAAGAGCGATAGCTCTTATGCTTCTCTTGGAAGTATGCTTCAGACTATGTTAGGAGGAACCCCAGGTACCGGAAGCTATGAATACAAGGGGGATAATCGTTTTTGCTATTATTGCCCGGTAACAGGCAGTGATGGCTGGGCATTGGGAGTGGTAGCTTCTGTAAAGGAAACCACCTCGTCCATATATCTTGTAGTTTTTGCCATGGGCGTGTTTGCTGTTGTGTCAGCGGTTGTCGGCTGTGTTCTGGCATTCTGGTTTGCAGGGTCCATAGCTGGTCCGGTATCAGCCATTGCAGCACGAATGAAGCTGTTTACAGAAGGAGATTTGTCCAGTGAGGTTCCCGTAATAAAACGGAGAGATGAAATCGGTCAGCTTGCTGATGAGATAACCAGCTCCGTGCACAGCGTGAAGTCCTATATCACTGAGATTGCCTCTGTATTGACTAATATAGCAGCAGGAGATTTCAGCCGGTCCGTTGGAATGGAATTTCAGGGAGATTTTAAGGTGATCCAGGATTCGATTGACAGGGCGGAAGACTTACTTTCTAAGACAATGGAAACCATAAGTATTTCTTCAGATGAAGTGGCAAAGGGCAGTGTACAGGTATCTCAGGGAGCGCAGAACTTAAGCCAGGGCTCGGTGGAGCAGGCTGCCTCTGTAGAGGAATTGTCATCCTCTGTCAACGAGATATCCATCAGTTTAATAAACACTGCAAAGGCTGTGGAAGACGTGAATAAACAGGCCGGACGCGTTGGACGGGCCATGGAGAGCGGCAATGCCCAAATGCATGAAATGATGTTGTCCATGGAGCAGATCAACAAAAAGTCCAAGGAGATAGAAAAGGTCAATAAATTGATTGAGGACATTGCTTTCCAGACCAATATTCTTGCCTTGAATGCTGCCGTAGAAGCGGCAAGGGCGGGGGAAGCAGGAAAAGGCTTCGCAGTAGTTGCAGATGAGGTCCGCAATCTTGCAGGCAAAAGTGCCAATGCGGCAAAGGATACTTCCAGCCTGGTTGCAGACACCATTACTGCTGTTAAAAAGGGAACCGGTATTGCGGTGTCCACAGGGGAAACCTTGAATGGTGTTCTTTCCGAAACAAAGGAAATGGTTTCTGCCATCAAAGATTCTGCGGAGGAATTAAAAGAACAAAGCGACAAGGTTACCCAGGTAACTATGGGAATTGAACAGATTTCTTCCGTAGTCCAGAACAACTCTGCTACCGCAGAGCAGAGTGCTGCGGCCAGTGAAGAACTTTCCAGCCAGTCAGAGAGCCTGCGGGAATTAATGAGTAAATTCCGGCTTCGCTAAAATAAGACCATTGCATAAGAAGGCCTTTTAAAAGGCCTTCTTATTTTTTTTGTCCTTTTCTCATCCCTTATCAGCATGATTGCTTTTGGCATGTGGGATGTAGGGGTAAAGATCTTCATATGATTCCAGCTCGGATTCTGACTGGGGAGCCGATGGTATAAGACCTGTACAGTCCATGGTAGAGCAGGCCTGAATGTCAATGTCATAGTTGTTCTTTGAGGTGGTTGATTCTGCTTTTTTATTGCTTTCTTTTTTTTCGGATTTCATTTCTCATTCTCCTTCCAACAGTTTTTATATTAATTGCTTCTTTTAGTTTGAGAAAAAACTGCTTAATTATTCACTGGCAATGGGATCACTTTTGTTTTTGCGTTATAAGCTTTATGGGAAATCGTTCTATAAGGTGCGGGACATTATCGTCCATAAGTAAATCAATGGATAGGGGAGAAATGGAAATGAAAATCACCTTTTTTAAAAAGGAGGAGCGTTTGCCGATGCCGGAGTGTTCCGTTTCTGATATGGTTGTGATTGATTTAAAAGGAGACAGCCAATTACATCAAACAAAGTATTCTGTATTCTTTAACGGCCAGCCTGATATCCTGGATATCAGGGATATTCTTTATCTGGAATCCTATTACAGGAAAACCAGTGTGGTTACCGTAGATGGTCCCATGCGGATCAGGGCAAGGCTTGATGAGGAAGAAAAGAAGTTTCCTAATGAATGGTTTATCAGGATCAACCGGCATAATATTATCAACATGAAGTATGTGAGAAATGTGAAAGGCGAGAAAGTGGAAATGCATAATGGAGATATATTGTACGTGAACCTCGGAAGAAGAAAAAAGTTCCAGAAAAAATACATGGATTTTTTAAAGAGAAATTGTATGATATTGTAAAACTATTTAAAAAGCGCATTGATTTAACTAAAATACGCAAACCAACTTGTCTTGTGCAGGAGACCATGATAAGGTTTCCCTGTCAAATCTGATAAAAAGTCTATTAAAATCGGCAGATCACATCTGATCATATTCTTCATGTTTCTAAAAATCAGGACAGGCAGCGAAAATTCAGCCGATTTCGCTGCCTGCATTTTCATTAATTAAGAACTCTTATGGAAAGGCCGTAGCTTTTGGTTTTGCCAGAGGCTAAGGACTGCACATGATTCTTATGTATAAATTCGTCATCCTCTGTAGCGTAGATTCCGGAACCATTCCATGGTTCTACACAGATAAAAGGCGCTTCTCCGGGATAAGGAGTCCAAAAAGCCACGGTTTCAAAGCCCGGAAAGGATACTTCCACTCCCCGGCCGGTATTTCTGTTTACAACAGATACTGTTCTGGATTGGAGGTCGTCAAAATAAACTGCATCGTCTTTAAATAGTTCTCTGTTCAAAGAGAGAATGCGGTCTCCTTTCAGACGTTCAATTCTGTCAGCAGGATTAAATTCCAGGTTCCTGCAGTCGTATACCATACTGGATATGGTTTCTTCCTTTTCAAATACCAGATCATAATCCTCAAATACTGACTCAGCCTCCATTGGGCAGTTAAAGCCAGGATGTGCGCCCAGGCAATAATGTATGGTCTTGTCATCTCTATTTACTACCCGGTATTCCATAGACAGGTTTCCGTCTAAAAGAGTATAGGAAAGGTTCAGGCAGAAAGAGTAGGGATAAATCTTTTTTGTATCATCCGTATCATGGATTTCAAAAGATACAGAAGTTTCTGTCTGGTGGATGACTGCAAAGTCCATTTCCCGGCAAAAACCATGCTTGGGAATTTCCCATACCTGGTTCTCCATGCGGGTCCTGTTGTTTCGACAATTTCCTACAATGGGAAAAAGAAGAGGAGAGCATTTATTCCAGAACTGAGGATCTCTTTGCCATATGTATTCTGTGCCGGAAGAATCTTTGAATGAAATGAGCTGAGCACCAATGGAATCGATGACAGCCGTTGCTTTGGAATCATGGAGTGTAACCAGCATTTTAATTTACCTCGTTTCTTTATTCAGTTTTGCCTCTTGCATAACCTTTCCAGTCAGTGTATGGAAACGGACAGATTGGCTTTATGATTAGTATACTAAATTAGTTAGGAAAATTCCATGGGTAATGGAAAAAACAATTATAATAAACGGTTTATATTGCTACAGAGGTTGAGCGGATTACATACTAATTTCCTCCATATTTTCATTAATTTGTAAGATTTTGTAATAGATTTGTCAGAACATGTCCGAAAACTTTAGGGAAAAATAAGGAATTATTCCTATTTTTACAGGAACTATATGGTACAATTTAATCATAACCATAGTATATCATCATATAACAAAGCCATCCCAGACCATGGGAGGATAAAAGACACCCTTCGGGTATCCCTGTATGCCCAAAAAGCGTGGGCAGAAAAGAGGAAACACCCTACGGGTATCCCTGTATGTCCAAAAAGCGTGGGCAAATGAGCGGAAACACCCTACGGGTATCCCTGTATGCCCAAAAAGCATGGGCAGAAAAGTGGAAAGGAGACAGAGGATTTATGAGAATTGTAATTAGTATAAAAAGAGTGGCAGTTCTGCTGATGACAGTATGTCTTCTGGCCGGTATTTCTGTGACTTTTAAGGGCTATGAGATGTACCGGGAGGCACTTCATGAAACCGGGCTCCAGGAACGTGTGGATTCTGTTCGGAATAAAGAGGGCTATACGGAATATAAAAACCTGCCCCAGATTTATGTAAACGCAGTCTTATCGGTGGAAGATCACCGTTTTTACCGTCATAATGGTATTGATTTTATTTCCATTGCCAGGGCCGTGACAAACGATATCAGGGCCGGAAAGCTTGTGGAAGGTGGCAGTACTATCACCCAGCAGCTTGCAAAGAACTTATATTTTGACCAGGATAAGGAGCTTGAAAGAAAAGCGGCCAAGGTGTTCATGGCCTTTGATATTGAGAAAAACTATTCAAAGGAGGAAATCTTTGAGCTGTATGTGAACTGCATTTATTTTGGGGACGGCTATTACAGTGTGAGAGATGCCAGTGAGGGCTATTTTAAGAAAGCGCCGGAGGAAATGACAGAGTATGAAAGCACTCTTTTAGCCGGTGTTCCCAATGCTCCATCCAAATACGCTCCGACCAAAAATCCGGTTCTTGCAGAGAAACGGCAGATGAAGGTCCTTCAGAGAATGGAGGCATGCGGATACTTTTCAGCGGAAGAAGCGGAGACAGTGGCAGAGCAGATGGTTGCTATTCATTGAGCTAGCGTAAAGTTTTATTCGGATAATGGAAAATAAATAAAAAGAGAACACCACTTTGTGATAAAGTATTTAGCGACTAACTAATACAAAACAAAGGATTGGTGTTCTCTATGATTAACAGTATAC
>JAEWRS010000046.1 GCA_023398855.1 Bacillota bacterium | reverse complement strand
CACACATATGGAGCATGAATGTACAGGTGAAGACTGTTTTGTCTGCGTTGAAATTCAAGCCTGTGTGTGCACCATCTGTTTATTTGCTGTAGCCCTGGGGACTGGAACCGCTGCTGTTTTTGCATATAGTGTCAATCAAAAACTCTTATCTTCTTACAGGGCCGGACTACATTTATGCCCTGTTTCTTTGGTCAGCTTAAAAATCCGTTTAGATGACTGAAACTTTCTCATAAAAAAACAGAAAACAACCATTTATACATGGTAGAAATCTGCTCTGTATTTGTGCATCCATTATTTCACTGTACACAGATCAGAAATCACAGCATGAAAAACATACCTGGAGGATTATTTTATGAAAAAGATGTTACGTTTAAAATTAGGCACGCTGGCTATGACAGCGTTTGTTTCGGTATCCATGTTAACTGGCTGCTCAGGACCAAAAGAAAAGGATTCCGATAGCAGAAAACTGGAGGTGATGGCAAGCTTTTATCCCGTGTACGATTTTGCAGCTAAAATTGGTGGTGATAAAGTTGCTGTAACTGTAATGGTTCCGCCCGGAACAGAACCTCACGACTGGGAACCGGCAGCTGTTGACATTAAGAAGCTGGAAGACGCGGATCTGTTTGTTTACAGCGGAGCAGGACTGGAGCATTGGGTTGATGACGTGCTTGCCAGTCTGAAAAATAAAAAACTGGTTACTGTGGAGGCATCTGAAGGAGTTATCCTTAGGGAAGGCCATGGAGAAGAAGGGGAAGACAGCGGCCAGTATGATCCTCATGTGTGGCTGAATCCAGAAAATGCAAAGAAGGAAATGGAAAATATTAAAAATGCTTTCATAAAGGCGGATCCTGAGAATCAGGATTACTATGAAACCAACTATACCACTTACTCGGCCAGGTTTGATGAACTGGACCAGGAATATAAGGAGGCTTTATCCTCTCTGCCAAATAAGGATATTGTAGTGTCTCATGAGGCGTTCGGTTATCTTTGCGATGCTTATGGAATAAACCAGATCGGTATTGAAGGGCTGTCTCCGGATTCTGAACCTGATCCTGCAAGAATGGCAAAAGTGATTGATTTTGTAAAGGAAAACAAGGTAAAGGTCATCTTTTTTGAGGAATTGGTAAGCCCAAAGGTTGCTGAAACCATTGCAAAAGAAACGGGGGCAGCCACCCAGGTTCTAAATCCCCTGGAAGGCTTAAGTGATGAACAGATGAAGGCTAATGCCGATTACTTTTCCGTGATGAGAGACAATTTAAAACAGCTGGAAGCAGCGTTGAAATAAGACAGACAGGAGTATTGATCATGGATGCCATTGCAGTTAAGAACCTGAACTTTTCCTATGGAAGCACTCAGGTACTGAATCATATTTGTTTTACCGTTGCCGCGGGTAAATTTACTGTTCTGCTAGGACAAAACGGAGCAGGAAAAAGCACGCTTTTAAAGCTCATGCTGGGAGAGCTTACTCTTAGCGGAGCGGACGGGAGTGTACAACTTTTGGGACGGGATATCCGTCAGTTTAAAAACTGGCAGGAAATCAGCTATGTCCCTCAGAGTGGCATGGCATCCTTTCAGAACTTTCCGGCCTCAGTGGAGGAGATTGTCCAGGCTAATCTATATACCCGGATCGGCCGGTTCCGATTTGCCGGGAAAAAAGAAAAAGAGCTGGTAAGGCAGGCACTTATCCAGGTTGGAATGGAAAGCTTTTCTAAGCGGCTGATCAGCCGGCTGTCCGGAGGGCAGCAGCAGAGAATTCTATTGGCAAGAGCTCTGGTTAACCAGCCGCGGCTTTTGCTTATGGATGAACCCACTTCTGGTATGGATGAAAAAAGCACCGAAGATTTTTATCAGCTTCTAAGAGATATTAACCGCCAGCAGGGAGTATCCGTGCTTATGGTCACCCATGACAGAAAACGTCTGGAGCCATTTGCAGACGATATCTGGATGCTTGAGGACGGAGCTATAAAGCTGATTCGGTCAGGTCAGGAGGAAGATGACTATGGAAATATTTAATTATGCGTTTATGCAGCGTGCCTTTATTGTAGGGATTCTGCTGGCAGCGGTCATTCCCTGTATTGGTATTGTGATTGTATTCAAGCGTATGTCCATGATTGGAGATGCCTTATCCCATACCTCCCTGGCTGGAGTGGCAGCCGGACTGATCTTTGGTTTAAATCCCATTGCAGCCGCAGCTGCAGCCTGTGTGATTGCTTCCTTTGGTATTGAATGGATCCGCAGGAAGCTGCCGAGATTTTCAGAGATGTCGATTGCCATCATGATGTCCGCAGGAATCGGCCTGGCAGGGGTATTGTCGGGATTTGTAAAAAATGCGGCCAACTTCAACAGCTTTTTGTTTGGAAGTATTGTGGCAATCAGTGATACGGAATTGTACCTGGTGGTAGCTGTCAGTGTTATGGTACTGCTTATGTTTCTTCTGATGTACAAAGAATTGTTTTATGTGTCCCTTGATGAGCAGAGTGCCAGACTGGCAGGGGTGCCAGTCCGGACTGTGAACTTTATATTTACCATTCTGATTGCAGTGACGGTTTCCGTTGCCGCCAGGACCGTGGGAGCGTTGATTGTATCCTCTATGATGGTGGTGCCTGTGGCCTGTGCTATGCAGTTTGGGAAAAGCTACCGCCAGACACTTATCTGCGCAGTGATACTTAATGTTATATTTATGATAATCGGACTATTTGCAGCCTATTATCTGGGATTAAAGCCGGGAGGCACCATTGTGCTGGTAGGCGTGATTTTTTTGATCCTGGTATTTGTGGGGAAGAGAATTTTTAGACGGTGCGGTGTAGAGGATTAAAATAGTGACCTGTTGTTTGGCGGATTTCGCATCATAACGAAAACCAATATTACCATGTAAGCTGTTTATGGGTAGGATAAAATAAGAAAAGTAAATCAATGATTTTTTATTATTTTTAGAAAGGACATGACGAGCATAGGAACCATACAAAATAACTGCATTTAATTCATTGCCATATATTTCATGTACCTGATTCACATACTGTAAAAGTAATTTCCGTACCTGACCCAGCAAAGCTGTTGAACAGTATTTAAAAAGTGAATAAGTATTATTTAATCAGGGAGCACAATTTATGTGCTCCCTATTTTTACTTTATAGGAAAGTGCTTGTTTTGTAGTATTGTAGATGAAAAATGCCCTATCTATGGAAAACAGACGGCTTAGAATAAGGAGATATAAAACCCTTCTTCTCCTAAATCGTCATCTTCAAAGTCATCGAATTCATGAAGAAAGTAGTCCATATCGAAAAGGTCATTATCACATCATGAAAACGGAAGGCATGAAAGAAATTAAAGAAGAGCGGGGGAAAGGCACAGATAATTACGCATTGCCTGATACGTTATCAGAGCATCGTGGGTGAACTCTATACCATTAAATCCGAAGATAAATTTACGCGGTCGATGCCGGGGGCTTTAGTTGAATAACCGGGAGTTTTCTACTATAATGAAAAGAAAAGTCAAATTAATGCAGGCAGGTCTTTGACGGAAGGCGGAGCAAATACAAATCAATCACATATTTATAAGCGAAAGGTGCAGGAAACAATACAATGAAAACATTAGGAACAAAGCGCATTGATGTCAAAAAGCATAACAGGGGGCAGATACTTAAACTCATAGCCACAGGCACCTGCAACAATCGGGTGGAACTGGTGGCTCATATGGGGATGACAAAAATGGCTATCTCCAATATGGTGACAGAGCTGTCGGACAAGGGGCTTTTACGGGAGGGCGGTGTGGATTTGATTGACGGGGTGGGCAGGAACCCTATCAGTTTAAGAATTCCAGGAAACGCTCCCAAAACCATCGGTATCCTGATTCAGAGGGACAGGTGCGAGGCCGTGCTCTGTGATTTCTGTCTGAATGTATTGCATAGGAAGACCGTTAAATTGGACCAGCCGGAAAAAAAGAAACTGATTGCCATTATTTACAGTCTGGTGGAAGCCATGCTTGCATATGAGAAAAATATACTGGGTATCGGTATTTCCAGCATTGGTCCCATTGATTTTGACAGGGGACTAATACTGAATCCCCCATATTTTTTTGGCATTCACGATATACCCGTTGCAGGCCTTCTGGAAGACCGGTATTCCCTGCCTGTTTTTATGGATCATGACAACCAGAGCGCGGCTCTTGCGGAGCTGCTCTACGGAAATGGAAAAAACCGGGACAGCTTTATGCTTCTTGGAATGGCAAGAGGCGTGGGATGCGGCATTGTAAAGAACAGCATGCTGTATGTGGATTCACGGAAGCTGGCGCCTGAGATCGGCCATGTGAGCATTGACTACAAAGGGAAAAGATGCATTTGCGGCAACTGCGGATGCCTGGAGCTTTATGTGAATACGAATGAGATTCAGGGCCGATTAAGAAAGGCAGTGGAACTGCCCCTGAGTTTTGAAGAATTTTGTGACATGAAGGAAGATGACAGGATAAGTGAAATATTTGAGGATGTAACGGAAAAATTGGCGTCTGCCTTGGTCAGCACAATCAATCTGCTGAATCTTGACCTGATTCTCCTTGGATATGACGGGGTGCATCTGCCTGAAAAATATGTAAAGCGGCTGGATGACAGAATCAATGAGTACAAGTTTGCAAAGGACAGAAGCAGGACGCAGGTTAAAAAGGCATATTTTAGGGAGGATTCCCAGTTGTTGGGAGCTGTCTGCAATGTGCTCAGCAATGTGTATGAAGGGAAGCTTCTTCTGGACTGAGTGTGGATAACCGTAAATATATATTATGAAACATACAATATGCACAAATATAGAAAATAAAAACTACAAATCATATACGAATATCCAATTAGTATATTGACTTTACTATTTGGAGGGTTTATGATGAAGTTAATCAGAATGTGAACAAATAATAGGAAAGGGAGATGATGCTGTGGATATTATTACGATTGGGGAGATGGTAATTGATTTCATTCCCGGCACAGAGGAGGGCAGTTACATCCGCAATCCCGGAGGTGCACCTGCTAATGTGGCTATTGCGGTTTCCAGAAACGGGCTGTCAGCCGGGATTTTCTGTAAGGTGGGAGATGACAATTTTGGCCGTTTTCTGATCCGGACTCTGGAGGACAACGGGGTGGCCGCTCTAAGCCCTGAGCTTTGCCGGGAAGCAGTGACTACCATGGCATTTGTGTCCCTTACCCCCGAAGGGGAGAGAAGCTTTACTTTTGCCAGAAAACCGGGGGCTGATATGTTCCTTAAGGTTTCAGACATTCGTCAGGAATGCCTGGAGCAATGCAGGGTTATCTACAGCGGTTCCTGTGCCCTGTCCAAGGGGGAGGCCAGGGAGGCCACGGTATATGCACTGAAAAAAGGCCATGAGCTGGGTAAACTGGTAAGCTTTGATGTAAATTACAGGAACCTGATGTGGGATGATGACAGGCGGGCGTCTGCGGATATGGTTATGAAGATTCTTTCCTATGTAGACATTCTGAAGATTTCTGAGGAAGAGGTGGACATGATCGGAGGAAGGGAGAACATACATAAGGTCATGGAGGAGAACCATGTTGCTGTGGTGATTGAAACCCTGGGCGCAAGGGGAGCAGAATGCTTCTTTGAGGGCACAACCTTTGCGGTAAAGGGAATGAAGGCGGAACAGATTGTGGATACCACAGGAGCAGGGGATGCCTTTTTCGGCGGCTTTCTTTCAAGGCTTTTGATTCAGGGAGCTGACCATGCAGATGCTTTCACAGAAGAGCTTCTTAAGGACGCCATGAGGTACGGTAATGTGGGCGGGTCCCTGTGCATCCAGTCCAAGGGTGCAATCGCATCCCTTCCCACCAGAGCAAGAATAGAGAAATATTTGGAGGAAATCAGATGAGCAAAGAGATATGGAAACAATCCTGCATCATTTCCCCGTCCCTGATCTGTCTTGACCTGTGTAATCTGGAGCAGCAGGCTGGAATAGTGCAGGAAAGCGGAATACAGATGCTTCACGTAGACATACTGGATGGGCATTTCAGTCCAAGCATGCCTTTGGGGCTTGAATCAGTAAAGCAGCTCAGAAAAAAGACAGAACTGGAGTTTGAGGCTCATGTCATGACCACAGATCCCCAGTATTTTGTAGATGAGCTTCTGGAATGCGGAGTTTCACAGATCGTACTCCATATCGAAACAGCAGAGCATGTGGACGGCCTTCTGAACTATATACACAGCAAAGGCGTGCGTGCAGGCGTTGCCCTGAAGCCGGCCACTTCCCTGGATACACTGTCTTATGTTCTGGATAAGTGCGATGCAGTTCTCCTTATGCTGATCAATCCCGGGTTTGCCCAGTGTGCGGGAGAAGCCCAGGTATCATATGCGGACCGAAAAATCAGGGATTTAAGAAAGATGATCAATGACAGGGGCATGAATACAAAGATCATTTTGGACGGCAGGATTTCACTAAAGGATATAGAGGATTACGGAACCGGCATTGCCAACATATTTGTGGCAGGAAGTACCTGCATCAAAAAAAGTGATCTGTTGGGAAGTCTGAGAACCGTGAACGGACTTGCAGCAAAACTGAATGCATGCATATAGGGGTGGCACGGATAACTGAAAGCAGATAGAATGCGAGGGTGATAACATGGGGTATTACAGTGATGGATATAAAAATACATATTGCACAGTGTTAAAGGAACTGGATACTGCTCTTGGCAGCGTGGATCCGGACGCAGTGGAAAAGCTGGTGAATGCCATACTGGAGGCAGACCAGGTGTTCTTTGTGGGAGCAGGCAGAGTGCTTCTGTCTCTCCAGTCCGTTGCTAAAAGGCTGGCGCACCTGGGTATCAGGGCACACTATGTGGGCGAGATTACGGAGCCGGCCATTACACAGGCAGACCTTCTGATTGTGGGTTCCGGAAGCGGCTCTACCCTGTTTCCGCTGGGGATTGCAAAAAAGGCAAAGGCAGCAGGCGCCAGGGTAGTGCACATTGGTTCCAATCCCGGCAGTGAAATGAAGGATATGGCTGAGTTCATGGTGCGCATACCGGTACGGACAAAGAACTATCTGGAGGATGAGATTGATTCGGTCCAGCCCATGACTTCACTGTTTGAGCAGAGTCTTTTAATACTGGGAGATACCATGGCAAAGATGATCATTGACAAAAAGAACATAGATATGAAAAGTCTTTGGAAATTTCATGCGAACTTGGAGTAGAACATATGAAAAAAGAATGGATGAAATATGCGGGCAGCATGCAGCAGTTGGCCTATGTAAGGCCTGTTGTATATAAGGAAGGCAGGTCAGAATACATGAATGCCTGGGAGGTCAAGTCAGGGGATCTGGCGTTTCATGTAATGGCTGATAAAAGCCTGGACATATCGGATCTTTCGTATAAGGGAATGAACATGACCTTTTTGGCAAAGCCCGGCCTGGAGGGCAGAAATCAATTTGACACCAACGGACGGGAAGCACAGCGGAGCATCATGGGCGGCCTGTTCTTTACCTGCGGACTGGAAAATATCTGCGCACCCTGCAGCGTGGACGGAAAGGATTATCCCATGCATGGCAGGATGCGAACCACGCCGGCAGAGCACACGGGCGCAGACGCCTGTTTTGACGGGGATGATTATGTGATTTCTGTCAGGGGTGAGATGAGGGAAGCAGAGCTGTTTGGGGAAAACATGGTGCTAAGAAGGACCATAGAGACAAGGCTTGGATCAAATTCTATTCAAGTTACGGATGAAATTGAGAACCAGGCGTTTCGTCCGGAACCGCTGATGCTTTTATACCACTGTAATATGGGGTACCCATTTTTGGATGAGACCTGCGAACTGGTCCTGCCCACCACGGGGGTGACAGGCAGAGAGGAACTTTCCAGACGGCATGAAGACAGATGGAACCTCATGGATGAGCCAAAACCCAATGAACAGGAGTATGTATTTATCCATGATATGGCCCAGGAGAAGGACGGGAACACCATGGCCATGGTTGTAAGCCACAGCAGGCAGCTAGCTCTGTGCCTGGAGTTTAACAAAAGGAATCTGCCGTATTTTATGGAGTGGAAGTCTGCGGCCAGCGGTGATTATGTGTTGGGGCTGGAGCCGTCAAATTCTAGTGTTTACGGAAAAATATATCATATCGAGCAGCAGAGGGTCCACTATTTGCAGCCCTTCGAGAAGGAGGTAAACCGTCTTACATTTACGGTACTAGAAGGCGCAGAGGAGATTGA
>JAEWRS010000037.1 GCA_023398855.1 Bacillota bacterium | reverse complement strand
ACTCCTGGTCGCTTCTGACGTCAGCAGCCGCTATACCAGAAGAAACCGCCGGGAATATCAGAAGGTGGTGGCTTATATAGAAGAAATTGTATCAGCCCATAAGGGGAATTACATGGTATTTTTGCCTTCTTACCAGTTTTTGAGAGAAATAGAAGCCATTCTGGAAGAGAAGAAAGGGTTGAGACAGGAGTTTACGTTTATGTCCCAGGCCTCACACATGAGTGAGCAGGAACGGGAGGAATTTCTTAAAGAATTTTCTGAAGACAGAAGGGATTCGTTTGTAGCCCTTTGCGTTATGGGCGGTGTATTTTCAGAAGGCATTGATTTGAAGGAGGGACGTCTGATCGGGGCCATAATAGTCGGTACCGGCCTGCCCATGGTATGTACGGAACAGGAGATCTTAAAGGGGTATTTTGACTCCAGGGAACAAAACGGTTTTGATTACGCTTATCAGTATCCTGGTATGAATAAGGTCATGCAGGCGGCTGGAAGGGTAATAAGGACTGTTCGTGATGAGGGTGTTATTGCGCTGCTTGATGAACGGTTTTTAAAATCAGACTATCAGGCACTGTTTCCAAGGGAATGGGAAGGCTATTATGAGGTACAGTTAAAAAATGTGGGAGAAGTTGTCAGGAACTTTTGGACAAGGTTGGAATCAGATATTTCATAGTTATGGGTTCAATCCTATGAGGATCAGCTCAATGAAGATTCCTGCATTATTCTCTAAGCCCTGAGTGGTGACAAACAAAAGCCACTGTCCGAAAGAGGACAGCGGCAGAATGTCTTTTACAGGTGACCAAGCATTTCCATGAACTGTTTGGAGGCCTGGGAAACAGGAATGTTTTCATTATAAGCAACGATCATCTGCCGGGTGGGCAGATCTTCAGAAAGCTTCACTAAAAATAGGTCCTTGTCATTCTCTGGAATGCAAAAATCCGGGACAAATGCGATTCCAAGGCCAATGCGTGCTAAGTCAATCAGCAGGTCATTGCTGCTTAACTCAATCTCAGGGACCAGATCCAGCTGTTCCTTCTGGAACATGTGATGAAGAAATTCACTGGTGGTGCTTTTTCTTTCCAGCATCAGGATGGGATGTGTCTGAAGAGTCTGTAGACTGACAGTTTGTCCCTGCAAAGGAAAATATTCCTGATTAGCCACGAATACATCCGCAAATTCATTGATAACCCTGGTATTCTGAGAGCTTAGAAGTCCTGAGTTAGGGTAATTAGTAATGATAAAATCAACCTGACCTGTTTCCAGAAGCCGGGCACATTCAATGGAGGTCTGGTTAGTTACCTTAATGTGTACATTAGGGTAGCTTTTATGAAATTTATTTAAATATGGAACCAGATAATATCGGCAGATGGTGTCGCTGGCACCGATACGAAGCTGGCCGCCATTAAGGGTATTGGCTTCCAGCAGCTGGTTTTCTCCCTTTTGTATCAGGTTAATGGCAGGCTCTATGTGCTTTAAAAGGATATCCCCTTCTGGGGTAAGCTGAACCTTTTTCGTACTTCGGACGAAAAGGGTCTGGTTTAACTTTTTCTCCAGTACCTTGATGGATTGGCTGACTGCAGACTGAGAGATGAAAAGTTGTTTTGAGGCCTCCGAAAAGCTTAAGGTGGTGGCAACGTGGTAAAAGACTTTATAAAGTTCGTAATTAATATCCATAATAGTCCTCCTCGGCATAATTCACTGAAAGAAGGCAGAAAAGCACAGCCTGAATTTCGTAAATCAGCCGTTCCATGCGCTAAAGGCGAATGGAACTTTCTTGCAAATATAGGAAGATTCTATCATGGACTGGATTGGTTTGTAAAGGCGTTTGACAAATTTCCTGGAGTGCCGTATAGTAACTTGCACAGTAACAGGTTAAAAATGGAAGGAGCAGAATAATCACATGCACGATGATTTTTACCAGATGTATCTGGAAGATATGGGAATGATTTCCCCTTGCACCAAGGAAGAGGAGAAACAGCTGTTAAAGGAAGCAGCGGCAGGCCGGAAGGAAGCAAAAGACAGGCTTGTGGAGGGAAACCTACAGGAGGCTCTGGAATATGCCAGGGAATATGACGGCAAAGGCGTACTTTTAACAGATCTTGTTCAGGAAGCCAATATGGCTTTGATGATGGCTGTGGAAGAGTTTGCTTGTATAAATGGTGAAGGGGAGTTTGAACCATTCAAAGAAAAGAAGATCAGACAAGCGCTTGAAGCGGTTGTGGAGGATCAACAGTCCGCTCACAGGACAGGCGATGAGCTGGCCGCCCGGGTTAACGTCCTCCAGCAGGTTTCTAAAATCCTTGCAGGAGAATTGGGGCGGGAGGCTACAGTAGAAGAACTTGCTGACAAGATGAAGATGACTGTAGAAGAAATAAAGAGAATCATGAAGCTTGCAATGGATGCCATGAGTATGAATGCAGAACCCATGGATTTAGAAGCTCTTGCAGAAGTGGAAGGCATTGAAATCACCGATAATGAAGAAGCTTTAAATGACGAGTACTAGAGATAAGAGACTGGGAGAGATAATATGAAGATATATTTGATACGTCATGGGCAAACGGACTGGAACCTCCAGGGCAGGATCCAGGGGAGCCATGATATTCCTCTTAATGAAGCAGGGGTAAGGCAGGCGGAACGAGTGGCTGAAGGTATGGATTCCCGCCTGGTTTCCAGGATTTTTTCCAGTACCTTGACTCGTGCCGCGAAAACCGCTGAAATAATCGCCGGCAGGCAAGGGGTGGGAATCTGCCTGATGCCTCAGTTGATTGAAGTAGAGTTTGGCAAATGGGAAGGGATGACATGGGAGGAGATTATGAAGGCGTATCCAAAGGAATATGCATTATGGACATTAAATCCCGATGAGGTGGCTCCTCCTGGTGGTGAGACCAGGGATCAGGTTTATAGCCGCTGCACACAGGCATTAAAGGAGATATTAAAGATCTCCCAGGGAAGGGAGGATGTTGCCATCGTATCCCACGGGGCCACCA
>JAEWRS010000425.1 GCA_023398855.1 Bacillota bacterium | reverse complement strand
GTGGTGTATATGGCAGGAGGGGTGATTGAAGAGGAAGGGGCACCGGCAGACATATTCGGCAGTCCAAAGAAAAATTCAACAAAGGAATTTTTGAACAGGTTTATGCAGGGATAATAAAAAGCTGATTCAGTGGATTTGCTGAATCAGCTTTTTCATGATACGCCATATCTGGTTTGCATGGATTACCAGGGTGTCCATTAGGATTCCCCGGAAACCTGTTGGGGATGCACAATCTCTGGGTCAACTGGTATTGCATGGATAGAAACCGGCTCCCCACTCTCTTTTGGTTCGCCAGGGGGAATCTGTTTGGAAAAAAGGTCCCGTAACTTGATCCGGATAAAAGTGTCAGCTGTTTTGATGAAAAGTACAAGGATAAGAACAGGAAGGATGACGGTGAGAATCAGCTTTGCCTTGAAACAAAACTTTTTCTTTTTATAACTCTTCATTTGCAGCTGATATTGACGGCTTATTTCTGAAAACATTGTTTTTTTGGTCAGTTTTTTATTCAAGAAGAACCCCCTCTTTTATTGTCAGATGAATGATTAGGAACCGCTCATCAGAGCTTTCATGGCAAATGCATAAATTTCCTGGCTTTTTGATTTCCAGTGGTCACACATAATTTCTGCCTGATCCTTGTCTGGAACAGACAATTCCAGATTGATCAGGCAGTTTTTTCCTTCCCGTACCTGGCAGTGGACGATGTAGTCATGGCTGGTGGATTTATAGAAATCAGCGGTTACTCCGACTTCATTGCGGAGCCGGAACTTGTTTTCCTTTAAATACTCATCCATGTCATGGATGATTGCGGGTGAAATTTTATTACCAAAAAAGGATAGAGTTTCTTCTCCTTCCCTGGTAATCTCGTACCGGCTGCTGTTATGATTGGTTTCTACAAGAAGAAGCCTGGCCTCCAGCAGTTCATTTAATGCCTGGTTGAGCGTAAAATATGTGGTATATTCATGCTCCAGAAAAAAGTTTGACAGCTGTGCGCTTGTCAGGGGAAAATTTACCTGTTTAAGCATATATAAGATCATCAGTTTGTACAGGGTCATGGGTTCCGACAGCATAGTTTCCTCTTTCCTGCCCATGCATTCTGGGCATACAGGTATCCCTAAAGGGGCTTCCTCTTTCCTGCCCATGCATTCTGGGCATACAGGTATCCCTAAAAGGGGCAACCGTTTTTCTGCCCGTGCATTTTGGGCATACAGGCAGCCCCAGGGGCTGCCGTATTCTTGTCCGTGCTGTTTGGGCATATAGGCGCGCCCAGTAAGATATTACCTCTTTCCAGGATAATCCTGCATAAGTTGATCCCAGGTAATGTGTTCGCTGAACCATAAATTCAGATGTGGTGAAAGCGGCTTTCAGCCGGATCAATTGCGTTTTCTAATGATGGATATTTTTTTTGACTGCCTGGCTTACAACAGCAGCAACCCGGGGGTCAAAGGCTTCCGGCAGGATATTATTCTCGTTCAGTTCCGAAGGTGCCACAAGGTCAGCAATGGCAGTAGCAGCAGCAAGCTTCATATCTTCTGTGATGGAAGCAGCCCGGCCCTCCAGTGCACCTTTGAAAATTCCGGGGAACACTACCACATTATTAACCTGGTTGGGGAAATCCGATCTTCCGGTTCCAACTACCTTTGCACCGGCCGCTTTAGCAAGATCCGGCATGATCTCAGGAACCGGATTTGCCATTGCAAACAGAATGGCACCGGTATTCATGGAAGCCACCATTTCCTCTGAAACGATTCCCGGAGCAGATACTCCAATAAAAATATCAGCGCCCTTCATGGCATCTGACAGAGAACCTACTTTTCCTTCCAGATTGGTTACATCCATCATCTTTTCCTGCATCCAGTTCAGACCTTCCATGCCCTTTGCCAGGATTCCTGTACGGTCGCACAGAATGACGTGGGGAAACCCATAGGTAAGAAGAAGCTTTGTGATAGCGATTCCGGCAGACCCTGCACCGTTTACAACGATCTTGCATTCTTCTTTTGTTTTACCGGTAACCTTTAAGGCATTGATGATTCCTGCAAGGACAACAATCGCAGTTCCATGCTGGTCATCATGAAATACGGGAATATCAAGAAGTTCTTTTAACCGTTCTTCGATTTCGAAACAGCGGGGAGCTGAAATATCCTCTAAATTGATCCCTCCGAAAGCTGGAGCGATATTTACCACTGTCTTAATAATTTCTTCCGTGTCCTGGGTGGCCAGGCAGATGGGGATGGCGTTGATTCCGCCAAACTCCTTAAACAGAACCGCCTTTCCTTCCATGACCGGCATGGCTGCCAAAGGTCCGATGTTGCCCAGACCGAGAACGGCACTGCCGTCTGATACCACGGCAATGGTATTGCCCTTGATGGTATATTGATAAGCTGCCTCTGGATTTTCGGCGATAACCTTACATGGTTCTGCTACGCCTGGAGTGTATGCAAGGGCCAGATCCTCCCTGCTTTTTACCTTTGCTTTGGAAGTAATTTCCAGCTTTCCCTTCCATTCTTCGTGAAGCAATAAAGCTTTTTCGTTAGTTGTCATGAGCGTTTGTCCTTTTTTTCACAGTTTTATTTTATCATACGAATTTTAGGGTTTTAAATCAATAGAAAATATGTTAGAATATAGAGTAATTAAATTCAAACAAGCCAAATAAGATAAGAATGTTAATGATACAGGTGGTACTATGAGAGAACGGATCAACAGGCTGGCAAAGGGCATCATTGATTCAGAGATTCCAAAGATTAAGGTTACACCAGGGGAAATTGATGAAGTGGTGCGTTCAGGCGGGGCTACCAGGCGGGAGCTTGTCGTTACCAGTGAGAATAATCTGCATATAAAAGGACTTGCATATTCGTCTAATTTCCGTGTCAAACTCATAAGCGGAGCATTTGGCGGAACATATAACCATCTGGTCTATGAGATAAACAGCAGTTTTCTGGAAGATGGAGATGTGATTAAGGGCTCTTTTTATCTGGTTACCAA